>JBLMZZ010000019.1:0-6622 GCA_050259095.1 Omnitrophica WOR_2 bacterium
GGATTCTTACATTCTGATAGTAATTTAGGGAGGCCCGAACTATAAAATATATTGTCACCAAGTATTAGAGCAGCATCATCTGAACCTATAAAAGAAGCCCCAATAACAAATGCCTGAGCAAGTCCATTAGGTACATGTTGAACTGCATAACTGAACTTACATCCCAATTGAGATCCATCGCCTAGTAATTTTTCAAAACCCGGCAAATCATAAGGAGTCGAAATAATTAGTATTTCTTTGATTCCTGACATCATAAGAACTGATAGCGGGTAATATATCATCGGTTTGTCATAAACGGGCATTAATTGTTTACTAACTGCCAATGTTAATGGATGTAACCGGGTTCCTGAACCACCTGCAAGTATTATTCCCTTCATAAAAATAAGGTTTCTTATTTTTTAGTTTATTATTTCTAAAACAGTTCAATGATAACTTTATTGGTCATCACATCCACATGTTAATGAATTTCAACGTTTGAAGCTTGATCATCTTCATTTGTCTGCTCGTCATCTCCATCATATACTTCAATAAATGGTTCTGCAGCAAATGCTTTAGTAACAGCATGTTTATCAAGAACAAGAAGAAATGATGGTAATACCATTATGTTAAAAAACATTGCTATAAACAGAGTGGTCGAAACCAGTAATCCTAATGCCTGTGTACCGCCAAAGCTTGAAACAATAAATACACTAAACCCAAGAACCAAAACAATTGAGGTATAGATCATACTGAAACCTGCTTCTTTTAGAGCATTTAATGCCGAAAGTTTGATATTATTATTAGTCAGCTTCAATTCATGCCGGTATCGCGATAAATATTGGATGGCATTATCAACAGAGATACCCAATGCAATTCCAAAAATAATAATGGTGGATGGTTTAACAGGAACTCCTGCAAAACCCATTATTGCTGCTGTAATGACAAGTGGAATGATGTTTGGAAGCATCGAAATTACAATCATCCGAAAACTTGAGAACATCAACACCATTAACAATGAAATGAATCCAATAGCTATTAATACGCTTTGGAATAAATGCTTTATAAGAAATTCTGTTCCTCTGGTATATACAACACTATTACCTGTAATCTTAACATTGTATTTATCAGCAGGAAAAATCTCTTCAACTTTTGGACGAATATCTTTTAGTAAACGATTCATTTCATTGGTACCTACATCAGCCATCTGGAAACTTATACGTGTGTGCTGCTGCGTGCTGTCGATGAAAGAATTAAGTAATCCTTGCTGAGTACCTGCTTTTTGTGGGAAGTATGAAAAGACAAAGTTTCCTTCTTGTGAATTTGGTACTGAATACATCTCAGGATTTCCGTTGAAATATGCCTGTCGTGCAAACTTCGATAATTCAGCAACTGAAAGTGGTCGGGAGAATTCTTTATGCTTTAAAACCTCATTTTGAATTTGATCTATTTTATCAATGGTCCTTAGTTTTAAAGCGCCCTTTGGTTTCTTTGAGTCAACCCATATCTCAAATGGCATCACTCCTCCAAAATTATGCTCAAAGTACTTTAAATCAATTGCTAATTGATTCTTATCGCTAATGTCATCAACAACTTTTCCTGATGTTTGTAAATTAAGAGTACCAATGATACCAATAACTGTAAGCACACCTGCAGTTATGAAAATAGCAGGACGTTTAAATTCAATCAGGTATATTATCTTTTCAAGAATCTTGCTGAAAAATTTACTGTCAAGATGCGACAAGTGCTTTTCACTTGGTGGATCCATATAGCTAAAGATAATCGGCAACATCAATATACATAAGATATACTCCACAAAGATGCTTATAGCTGCCACTATTCCAAATTCACGCAACAATTGGTTTGAAACAAGAATAAAAGCTCCGAAACCTGCTGCAGTAGCTGTGTTTACCATCAATGAAGCAGGACCAATTCGCTGTATTACTCTCGAAAGGGCCCTTACTTTATTCCCATGACAACGAAATTCCCAATGATACTTATTGAGTATATAAATGCAGTTCTCAATTGCAATTACAACTATAAGAGATGGGATAACACCTGTGAGTATACTTATTTTGAATCCAAGAATATTAACAAGTCCAAGGGTAAATAAAATGCTAGCTGCAACAACGATCAACGAGCTGAGTACCACTTTAACCGATCTGAAAAAAAGATACAATATGAATGCCGCTACTCCGATAGAAAGAAAAATGAACAGAAATAATTCAGATTTCGTTTTTTGGGTCATTACTGACCTTATATAGGGCATACCCGATAAATGCAACTGATGTCCTGTTTTCTGTTCAAATAATCGCACTTGCTTTACAATATTATCAGTTACAGTTAATCTGCTTTTATCGTTTAGCTTATTCTTGTCCAGTGTCACAGCCATCAAATAAGCATCTGTTTTTGGATTATAAAGTAAACCTTGATAAAATGGCAAAGAATAAACTAGTTTTTTAAGTGAATCTGCTTGAGCCTGACTTTTTAATCTTGATGGAACAAGAGGAATAAATTGATACTGCCTGATACTATCGTTCTTCACCAGGTTGGCGGCTTTGGTAATAGAAGTAATTCCTTCAACCCCGTCAATCTTACTTATACTGGTTGTGAGATCATACCATGCATTCAGCTCATCAAGCTGAAACATATTTTTATTGGTTATTCCAATTACAAAAACGCTTCCGTCTTCGCCAAATTTTTCCTTAAATAGTCGATAAGTAACAACACTTGAATCCGATGATGGAAGCATGGTTGTGTTATTGTACGACAATTTAACGTTTAATCCCAGCCACCCCATCAATAAAGTGAGTATCCCAATCACAACCAAGATAGTGGGACGGTTGCGCAACATTATTCTAACAAGAAAATTCCACATAAATCAGTTTCTTCCAATAAAGGGGCGAAGTTACAATTTTAATTAGAAAATGAAGATATACTACTAACCTGAGTTTAGTTATTACTTGTTAAATTATTGACATCCTTAACAATAACTGTTCTTCACAATGCATATTAATATAAATGATGAGGATAAGCACGCTTATCTGATAGCTTCATTATGCTAATAAAATGAACTTTGTTGTTATTATTTAACTTTGCAATTAAAATAGAATCAAAATGACCAGAGGCAAAGTCTTGTTTATTGATACTGCTCATCCATTTTTAAGTGAAGAGCTTACGCGCACAGGTTATGAATGTATTCATTATTCAGGTCTGTCAAGAAAGGAAATTCTTGATCAGTTATACCTTTATGAAGGTGTAATTATTAGAAGTAAAATAAAACTTGATGCCGAAGCTTTGGATCATGCTGAGAATTTGAGGTTTATTGGCAGGGTTGGAGCAGGAATGGAAAACATTGACTGGAAATATGCGCAATCAAAAGGCATCACTTGTTTAAATGCCCCCGAAGGTAATCGCGATGCTGTAGCTGAACATGCTATGGGAATGATCCTTGCATTATTAAATCATCTTTGCAAAGTCAATATAGAGGTAAGGAATGGTATCTGGATTCGTGAAGGTAACAGAGGTACCGAAATAAAAGGGAAAACAGTAGCTTTAATTGGTTATGGCAATACTGGTGGTGAATTCGCACGCCGACTAAGTGGTTTTGGAGCTAATGTAATAGCATACGACAAGTATAAAACACTTTTCAGTGACCAGTTTGTAAAGGAAGTACAGATGCAAGAGATTTATGATCAAGCTGATATATTAAGTTTACATATCCCTCTCACTGAAGAAACGAATCAATTAGTGAATGATTCTTACATAGGTAGGTTCAAAAAGCCATTTTATCTGATAAATACATCTCGTGGTCAATGTGTAAACACAAGCGATTTGATGAATTCTATTGAATCAGGCAAGATTGAAGGTGCTGCACTTGATGTACTTGAGTGTGAAAACTTGTCTTTCGAAAATCTGGATGCATCCCAATTACCTGAATCCTTTCATAGACTTTTTAAATCAAGTAAAGTCATACTGTCACCTCATATTGCCGGTTGGACAAATGAATCTAACTACAAACTTGCTGCTGTACTGGCCGAAAAAATAAAAATGTTATCCCAATAATTGTGGAATAATTAATTCCACTCTAAGATTTTCTTTAAATCGTAGTTTTCAGGATCTGGTACATAAATCTTTGCATGGTCATAATCAGTATCACAGATGTATTGAATGCCATCCTCATATACCATCTTGGCTTTCTGTCCCTGCATATTAACGAGCCTTGGTTGAACCTTGCCATATTCATCTTCAACATCCTTTAAGAAGATAGGGAAAATATCGCCATTAGGTCCGCTTACAACCATGCATCCTGTCAAACCCTGATCAAATAGGCGTTTTACTCCCATCCCCATCAAAGCGCAGTATAACATATCGAAGGCAATAGGTTGTACACAGCGTAACTCATATCCTAATTCAACTGGCCGACTCTTAATATTAATCTTTAATTCTTTCAGTCTAAGCTGCAGTAACATGTTAAAAACATGGGCTTTACTTACATTGCCGAGCTCAGGATGCCCATGATCGTCGTAAGTAAATGTGATCCCCGATTTCAGTATCTCCTCATCGGTCATAAAATGGAATACTCCTTCACTTATTATTACAACACCATAGTTAATACCCAGGATTTTCCTTTTTATCATGGAGGAAATGATCAGGCGAAGTATCCTGTCAAAGGTGACTTGAACTTTGTCGAACATTTCCGGAATAATAATCATTGGATAGTGACATGCAGCCCCAATTCCAAAAGCAAGATGACCAGCTTCCCGACCCATAGCTGAAACTACAAACCAGTTTCCACTGGTACGTGCATCTTCATATATGGTTGTAGCAAGTCTTACACCCTCTTGTTTTGCACTCTGATATCCAAATGTAGGAATACCATCAGGAAGCGGCAAATCGTTGTCTATCGTCTTTGGAACATGTATATTCTGCAGTACAATGTTGTTTGATGCTAAGTACTTCGAGATACGGTTAGCAGTTGATGCTGTATCATCACCTCCAATAGTCACCAACAGTTTTATGTCGTTTTTAACAAAAAAAGAAGTACTGAACTCTTCATCTGTTGGCTTATACCGACTCATGCTTAAGATTGATCCTCCTTGATTATGAATCTTATCGGCCATATTGAAGTCAATATCTATCATATTTGGCTTTCCACTGAATAACGTCTTGTATCCCTCGTGAAGTCCAATTACCCGGTAACCGTCTTTTGTAAATACTTTAGCAACTGAAGCAATTACTGAATTTATTCCGGGTGCCGGACCTCCGCCGGCCAATATGACAACTGAACCTTTCATTTTATATCGTTTTTATATTTTTCTGTTAATAATCTTTGAATCTTTCAAATAACCAACCGCAAAATTATAAAGAATAAAGTGTCGTAAAATTATGTGAAAAAATAAAGTAGCTGGCAACTGAACTCATCATAAATACACTGAGACTTTAAGAATATCTAATGATTTTAGCTCACATGTCGCGCAGATATTTCATTCTCTGAATGAATTGACATAAATTCCTCTGCTTTATTCACCATATTCAAAGAACCGGTGAAAAAGGATGTTCTTTGATGCAGTTCTTCAGGTTTTATATCCAATATGCGCTTGCTTCCATCTGATGCTTTACCACCGGCTTGTTCGGCAAGAAATGCAATGGGATTGCATTCATAAAGCAATCTGAGTTTACCATTTGGATTCTTAAGAGTACCCGGGTAAATATAAATTCCACCCAATAATAAATTACGATGGAAATCAGCTACCAATGACCCGATATATCTTGTTGTATAAGGCCTTCCGGTTGAGGGATCATCTATTTGACAATACTTAATATACTCCTTCACTCCACGGTGAAAGTATATATAATTGGCCTCATTCACTGAATAGATATTGCCATCTTCGGGGATGTGCATGTTGGGATGTGATAAAATAAAAAGACCCACCGAAGGATCATAAGTAAAGCCATTTACGCCATTACCTGTTGTGTAAACCAGGATAGTGGAGGTGCCATAGATTACATAGCCTGCTGCAATTTGTTTGTTACCAGGTTGAAGAACATCTTCAAGAGTCCCTGAACCAGATTCAGATACTCTGCGATAAATTGAAAAGATGGTTCCAATGGGCACATTCACTTCAATATTTGATGAACCATCTAATGGATCCATTGCAACAACATACTTCCCTTTTTGTGAAAAGGCATTATCATAAACTATCAACTCCTCATTTTCCTCCGAGGCAATAGCGCATACCATACCTCCATGTTTTAATGCCTGAATAAAGTGGTTATTTGCAAACACATCAAGCTTCTTCTGATCTTCACCCTGTATATTTGTTTCACCAAAGTAACCATTGATATCTGCTAAACCGGCTTTGTTTATCTCCCTGTTTACAATCTTTGCAGCTATGGTAATATCGTTTAGTAACCTAGTGAATTCTCCTGTAGCATATGGAAAATCTTCCTGGGTTTCATTTATAAATTCAATTAAGGTTTTCATGTAATGACCGGCTATTAAGATTGATACTTTAACAAATGTATTACTTTTGTCATACAAACAAGCCCGCTTAATGAAAGTTTTCAAGTTTGGAGGAGCTTCAGTGAGAGATGCTGAAGCAGTTAAAAATGTTTTCAGGATACTTTCAAAATTTCCTGATGA
>JBLMZZ010000020.1:0-4021 GCA_050259095.1 Omnitrophica WOR_2 bacterium
AAAATAAGGGGTGTGACCGACCAGAATCAGAATGAGTACCTGGCTTCGAATGTAATACTGGCAACTGGTCATTCAGCACGTGATATCTTTTCAATGTTGCACAGCAATGGCATCATGCTTCAGGCAAAACCTTTTGCACTGGGTGTGCGTATTGAGCATCCACAGTCGTTAATTGACACACTTCAGTATCATGTATCAGATAGAGGATTGTATCTGCCTGCTGCCGAGTATAATATGGTTACACAAATAGAAGGCAGAGGAGTCTTTAGTTTTTGTATGTGTCCGGGGGGTACTATTGTGCCCGCAGTTACCGGAAGCGGAGAAATGGTTGTTAATGGTATGTCGAATTCACGACGCAATTCAGCTTATGCAAATTCGGGTATTGCTGTTGCTATTGAGCCCGAAGACTGGAGTGAATTTAATATGCATGGTGAGCTGGCAGCACTTGCCTTTCAGCGTTCAATAGAAAATAAAGCTTGGCAGTTTGCAGGTGAAGGGTTAAAAGCACCTGCACAGCGATTAGTAGATTTTGTCGACGACAAACCATCAGCTACCTTACCTGCCTGTTCGTATAATCCCGGACTTATGAGTGTTGAATTAAAAAACATTCTTCCTTCATTTCTCACTACCCGATTACAAAGAGCTTTCATTGAATTTGACAAGAAGATGAAGGGATACTTAACGAATGAAGCAGTACTTACAGGTGTTGAATCACGTACCTCATCACCTGTCAGGATTCCACGTGAGGAGACAACATTGATGCATCCACAGGTCACCGGATTATATCCATGCGGAGAAGGTGCAGGTTATGCAGGTGGTATAGTTTCAAGTGCCATCGACGGAGTAATTGTTGCGCAAGCTATCAGGTAAAAACTAATCCATATATTTGCTGATAAATATTAAAAAGCATGGAAAATTCAGTATTCGACTCATTACGTTCAAAGGCACTGCTTAAGCATGATGTATTCAATAAAGCACTCTCGTCATTTGAACTCTTCAGGAATGTAATGCGAAATCTTGCATCAGAATATGTTCAAAAGTACAAAGAGCTTGATAATGTGCAGTTTGAATTTATTGAGAACGATGACTTCAGGATGGAACTGACGTTTGGCAGTGATGTGCTGGTATTTATGCTGCATACCAATATTTTCCAGTTTCCCAGGCAACATGAGGTAATGAAAACCGGTTATATTACCGAAGATCCCTACAGAAGTTATTGTGGGGTGATTAACATTTACAACTTCCTGGCCGATTCATTCAGATATAACCGTCAAAACGACCTGGGCTACATGATTGGGCGGGTTTTTATTAATAAAGATGTGCACTTTTTTATAGAGGGGAAACGTGAGGTAGGACAGTTATATCATAATTTTGCCACCTCAGTGCTTGATGAAGAAGCTGTTACAAGTATTGTAAAGTCGGCCATACTATATACAGTAAACTTTGATTTGCTGACACCTCCTTTTGACGAAGTAAAACTTGTGAGGGTTGAGGATATGCAATCTACGTCGAATGTACGGTTAATAACCGGAAAACGGCTTGGATTCCGTTTTCAGGGAGATCATGTGGAGATACAAGAGCAGAAACTTGCAGGAGCAAATGCAGGAAATGAAAAAAAAATGAAGCGAATTGGCTTTAAGGATGACGAAAATGAGAGTTAAAATGTTGACATTCATACTATTTAGACCACTTTCAATAGAAAGTGAGAAAATTAGAAAAAAAACAACACTCTGTTTGGAGGATTGAAAAATAGTTGTACATTTGCAGTCCTTAAACAAAACGAAAACGGTCCGTTCGTCTAACGGTTAGGACGCCAGGTTTTCATCCTGGTAATAGGGGTTCGATTCCCCTACGGACTACAAATAAAGAATAAAGTAAAATGGCAAATCATAAATCCTCATTAAAGAGAATCAGAGCTAACGAAACAAGACGCGTTCGTAACAGGTATTATAGCAAAACAATGCGTAATGCAGTGCGCAAGTTCCGTGCGATGGATAATAAATCAGAAGCAACAGAGAAATTGCCGAAGCTCATCTCTATGATTGATAAGCTTGCAAAGAAAACCGTTATTCATAAGAATAAAGCCGGTAATCTTAAGTCAAAGCTTACAAGGTTCGTGAACCGTATGGCATAATACCATTTTCTTTTAAAATATTCGCCTCTGAAGCAATTCAGGGGCTTTTTTTTGATAATTTTGTCAGGTCAATTACTCATATGAAAAGTGCCACGAAACAAATGGAGAATGGTATAAAAGGATGGGCCGATGAGGACAAACCACGCGAGAAACTTATGTTAAAAGGAAAATCGGCCCTTACTGATGTTGAACTGCTCGCAATATTGTTAAGATCAGGCACTAAATCATTGACAGCCGTTGATGTTGCTCGCCAGCTACTCAATAAGGCAGATAACAATCTCGGGAAACTGTCGAAGATGGCACTTAGTGATCTTACCAGGATAAGCGGAGTGGGAGAAACAAAAGCATTGTCCATAATTGCAGCTCTTGAATTAGGTATGCGTCGCCGGATGCAGGTAATGCCTCAAAACAAGAGTATCAGCAGCAGTCATGATGCATTTGAACTTCTTTATCCACAGGTGGCTGATTGTTCTTATGAGCAGTTCTGGGTTCTCTTTCTAAATAAAGCCAACAGAAAAATCTCAATTCAATGTATCAGTGAAGGAGGTCTTGATAGTACGGTAGTCGATCCAAAACGGATATACAAAATTGCCCTTGAAGAAAATGCTGCAAATATCATCCTCTGCCATAATCATCCATCCGGGCGACTGGTGCCAAGCGATAGTGACATACGACTAACAGAGAAAATTAAACATTCGGGTGATTTCCTTGATATCAAAGTACTCGACCACCTGATCGTTGGAGACGAAAAATATTATAGCTTTGCTGATGAAGGTAAGTTGTAAATCCTTAAGCTAACTCCCTGAAATATGCAGTTGCTTATACACAATCAGTTTTATAATTGGAGCATGGGTAAGGGCATAAGCAAAAGCTTTAACCAAATTTAAGAATGATAAAAATTGTAACAATCATAGGGGCCAGACCTCAGATTATAAAAGCAGCTGCCATTAGCAGAGCTGTCAATAATGAGTTTGCCGGAAAAATTAAAGAGATCATAGTTCATACCGGTCAGCATTATGATAATAATATGTCGCAGGTCTTCTTTGATGAGCTTAACATACCACAACCTGATTATAACCTGGAAGTAGGAAGTGGTTCACATGGTCGGCAAACTGCCCTGATGACCGAAGGAATAGAAAAGATTCTGCTTGCTGAGAAGCCTGACTTCCTGATAGTTTATGGTGACACAAATTCAACATTGGCAGGTGGTATTGCAGCCTCCAAGATACATGTGCCGGTAGTTCATGTTGAAGCCGGTTTGCGCTCATTTAATAAAAGCATGCCCGAAGAGATCAACCGCATCGTATGCGACCATGTATCTACTTTGCTGTTTACACCAACCATTACGGGTTATAAAAACCTTATGAGAGAAGGCTTTAGTGAAAACAATAATGCTAAAGCCGACATTGATCATCCAAAAGTCTATCACTGTGGTGATGTAATGTTTGATAATACACTCTACTTTGCTGATATAGCAGAGCAGCGCTCAAAAGTGCTTGAAGAATATAACCTTCAGGATCAGGAATACCTTCTTGCAACCATACACCGCAACAATAATACGGATGATCCTGCAAGGCTAACTGCAATATTTACAGCGCTTAACAACATAACGCATACACATGGTTTAAAGATTATAGTTCCGTTACATCCCAGAACATCAGCACTATTATCACAAAACCTCACCGGTGGTTTGTATGAGAAAGTTATTTCAAATGAGCTATTAAAGATAATACCCCCGGTTTCGTTCCTCGATATGACACGATTAGAGAGGCATTCGCGGATGTTGATTACCGATTCGGGCGGAGTACAAAAAGAAGCTTATTTCTTCAGGAAACCCTGTGTAATTGCCCGTAGTGAAACAGAATGGGTAGAGATAATTGAAGCAGG
>JBLMZZ010000021.1:0-18028 GCA_050259095.1 Omnitrophica WOR_2 bacterium
CCGTTCATGTCATTAGAGTATATATATGACAATCTGCCCTGATTTGCTCCTTCATAGAAGATAGAAACAGTAGTACCAAGATGTTTAATATATTCTTTATGATAAGAAATTGCACCTATTACACGACTTGGAACTGCAAATTGTGAATAGCTAAGACCAGGATCGTTTTGATTCATAACAGCAGGGTTAGCGCTCCATGCTGAGAAAGCTGCAGAACCTGGATTAGCAGTCATGTCTTTTGATGAAGTGTAGGTGTAAGCCAACATTCCAAATAAACCGTTAGAGAACGGTCTCGAAATCTCGAAAGTTAACATGGTTGCTTGTCCACCTTTTGCATTGTCGAGAACCATTGCTGAACTGATGCTACCATTGACTTTTCTAGTTGAAGCAAAGAATCTCTCACGATTATCTACACCGGCAAAAGTTGAATCACTGATAGTTTGGTTAGCATTACGTTGAATAATTGCATTGATGTCTTTAGTATACATTGCTTCAAAAGTGAAGACCATGTTATAGAAAGGAAGTTTAATATCGGTAGCAAGATTAGTTCTCCATACTTGTGGCATTTTAAAATCATCAGCAACTTTTGCAATTGAACCTGGAGCTATATCACCCGGAACACTACCAAAATTGTCTTTATGAGCCATTGGATTTGGATCAAAATAAAGTTGATATTTTTCAATATCAGATGCTTTTGTAACTTCAACAGTGTTCTGTAAAACACCACTGTTGGTAGGTTGATTGGTAAACCATACAAAAGGAAGACGGCCAGTGAATATACCTGATCCACCGCGTACCTGGAAAGTACGATCACCTTTAACGTCCCAGTTAAATCCTAAACGAGGAGAAACCAAAAGTTGAGCATTTGGCCATGTACCTACGTTAAGTTTCTCTTTGTTTCCATCAAGATCCATGAAAGTAAGACTATCAGTAACAGAAGAATTCTGAATAAGATTATCAAGATAGAAAGGCATCTCAAATCTTAAACCACCTGTTAATTTAAAGTTATTGTTAACCTGGTATTCATCCTGAACATAGAAACTTCCATAACCAAAGTTAAGTTCTGCATAACCATTACCTGCTCCATCATAAGGATAAGTTAATCCATAAGTTGTTGGTAACGCACCTGTCATGAAGTCTTCCATTGAAGCATAACGATAATAGCTTGTGCCATAACGTTTGTAACTGTTTCCAAAATAGAGATAATCGTATGATGCACCAATTGTAAATGTATGAGCACCAATGAAATAGTTGAAGTTGTCAGTTAAAGTTAAAACATTGTTCTTAACGTCGTTGTCATAAGTAAAGAGTTCATAACCAAAACTCATGTAAGGATCACCATCTTTATAAATGTCAACATATGGGAAAATGTCGCTCTTACTATCACGTGTATCACGAATACTGCTATAAGTGATGAGTAACTTGTTAGCTGCATAGTTTCCATACAATGAGTTTAATTCACCTGCTATTGAACTTACAGTATTGAGGAAACTATAATTAGCATTCTCAAAAGCCATAGATTTTTCACCTATACGACCGAATGTTGAACGTGTACCAGGAGCACTGGTAGCATTGGTTTCCTGATCATTCGTTGATTTTACATAATTGTAACGTAAAGTGAATTTATTGTTCTTATCGATGTTCCAGTCTAAACGTCCTAATAACTTGTAGTTCTTACTTTCAAAGTTTCCAAAATCGGTATAGTTGCCTGCTTCATAACCGTACTGGCTCTTTAGAAAATCGTGCATAGTTGTCAGATCCTGAATAGTTGTACGTGATATGTATTTTGTAGGATCGGGTGCTATGTAATGTGATGAATCAGTGCCATTTGGTGCAACACTTGGTCTCCATTGAATACCGGGGTATGAAGATTTTTCTAACTCAGCATTAGCAAAGAAGAAAAGTTTATCTTTTATAATAGGACCACCAACACGTACACCATAAGTATTTGTTGAGTTATCTGAACGAGTAAGCGTATCGTGACGATCTTCTCCAACGTACTTGCCATTGAAAGTTTCATTTTTGAAAAGCGTGTAAGCTGATCCGCTGAATTTATTATTACCACTGCGTGTTACAGCATTAATATTAGCGCCGGTAAAGTTTGACTGACGAATATCGAAAGGAGCAATATTTACTGTAATTTCTTCAATAGCATCAAGACTTATAGGCTGAGCATCACCACCAGGTAAATTCTTTGAACTCAAGCCAAAGTTATTATTAAAGTTTGCACCGTCAATTGTGATGTTGTTATAACGTCCATCTCTTGAAGCAAAACTATTTCCTACACTTGCTTGTGGAGTTAATCTGGTATAATCATTGATACTACGACTAATCGTAGGCATTACACTGATTGTTTGATTATTTAGGTTAGTTACTGCACCTGTCCGGTTACCATCAAACAAGTCACTTCTTGAACTGATTACTTCAACTCCTGAAATGGTAGCTGTTTCTTCACTTAGAGCAGTGCTATAATTGAAAGTTTGTCCTAAGTTTAGAATAACATCAGTTAATGTTGATGTTTTATAGCCAACATAACTAACGCTAATTTTGTATGGACCACCAATTCTCATGTTAGGAATACGATAGTATCCTTCCATGTCAGTGGTTGTGCCATACTGTGTTCCTGAAGGAGTGTGAACAGCAATAACAGTTGCTCCTGGTAAACTCTCACCTTTGGCAGCTGATATTCTTCCATTCATACCTGCGGTTGTAACCTGGGAGAAGGCTACAGAACTAATCATCAGAAACGAAACAACAAACATCAGATGTTTGAGTGTTTTGCTAATGAAATGGTCTTCTTTTCTCATTTGATTTTTGGTTAATTGGTTGTTTATTGTGAATTACTCATATTGAATACATGCTTACACCTCTATACTTAGTTAAATGCTCATCTAAAGAATTTTAACTTGCATAAAAGCCGCATATTTTATCTGGAAAAGCGATGCAAATTTACAAATGTCATTTATAATCCCCTAATTTTTGGCAAATAAGATTTTCGTTAAAGCGCTTAATAAAGCGCAATTTATGAGTGTAAATGCCTAATTCTCTGTTGAATATTCCCTGGTGATCAATAATGTCTTCTCTTACTTTCCCATTTGCATTGATTATAGTACCTCTATTTGTCAAAATTCCGGTGTGAATTATTTTCCCTTCATCATTGTCAAAGAAAGCAATATCACCTTCTCTTGCTTCTGCTATCAGATCAATAAAAGTACCTTCCACCTGTGCTTGCTGCCATGCATCTCTGGGCATATCTACACCTGTCATTCTGAAAGCAATCTGAATTAGTCCTGAACAATCGATACCAAAAGGAGTACGTCCACCCCATAAATATGGAGCGTTCATTAGTTTCATTGCAGATTCAACCAGATTTGATTCATTATATTTAAGCGTTTCACCAATAGTGCCTTGCGAATGCGAATATTTCGTGTTACCTATGATAAGATAATTACCAATTAGTGAAATTTTGCTACCATAGAGTAGTGTAAGGTTTCCTTCTTTGCTTGTAAAAGTGGCAGTTAAATCATGAATTAAGAGCGAGCTTATAGATTCTTCTATTGAATCGGATTGATAACTTGAAAGACTCTGTGATTTTATGATTTTCGAAATCTGATTGGATTCAACCCAACCTTCGTAATTGTCATGGATAGTTTGTATTTTATTCCAATTCTTGTAAACTTCCAGTACTTTGAAACGTTCACCAAATAAGATTTGATTAACCATTTCTGATTTGCCCGAAGGCTCTGAACGTACCGGAATCACTGAAAGAAAGCAGGTTCCTTCTACCATATAAGGTCTTGTAAATCACTGCAAATTTATGGTTTTTAATAGTGCTATTTTCTGAAAAGCATTGGTTGTTAATAACTTTTTGATTTTTAATATCTTTGTAAAGCTGCGTATTGACTACTCTCTTCAGCATATTTATGAGAAAATCACTAATCTGGCTTCGTAATAATTACAATCTGCTCGAAAAGATCACGCTATTTATGCTGGTCATTTGGATGCTAATATTGGTTTTTCCACGCGAAGGGAAATTTAAGTATGAGTATCAACGGGGTAAACCATGGCAGCATAATGACCTTATAGCACCTGTTGATTTCGCAGTTCTAAAACCTACTGATGAGCTAAAGAAAGAACAAGAGATTGCTCTTGAGCAATTACGCCCACATTTTACCAGAAATAACGCAATTTCCGATGCACAGGTAAACCTGGCAGTGAATGATTTTAACAATCACTGGAACAAGGAAATGATTCAAACTAAAGACGATGATAAAGTTAAAAGTTTAAACCTTGTTTTAAGTATTCTCGATACTTTGTTTACACGCGGAATTGTAAGTCTTACCAGTGAAATTGATGATAAACCTACTGATTATCAAGTTTGGATAATTGATGGAAATACTGCTGCTAAAATTCCATTAGCTCGACTATTTACAATTCAGTCTGCCGAAAAATATATCAGAAAACAGGTAGATGAATCAAGTATCAAGAATAAGAACCTGGTTTACATGGTACTTATTAATGCGCTTAAACAAAATATAGTTTACGATAAGGAAGCAACCTTAAGAGCTCGCGAAAATATTCTTGCTGAAATACCCGATACGAGAGGCATGGTTCAAAGAGGTGAAAGAATTATATCACACGGGGAGTTGGTTAATGCTGAAAAATTTCAAGTATTAGAATCTTTGCGAACTGATTATGAAGGCAGGTTAGGATCAACCTTTAAGTATTTTAACATTTTGGTCGGTCAGGCACTCCTGATTTCTTTAACCATGATCGCTTTTATACTTTTCATGCTTTCGTTTAGAAAAGACCTTTTTGCTGAGAATAAGAAGCTCCTTCTTATGCTCATCTTAATACTGATCATGGTTTCAGTTGCAAGTTTGACCATCCGATTAAATAGTCAGCTTCTACAGCTACTGCCTTTCTGCTTAGTGCCAATCATTATTAGAGTATTTTTTGATACACGACTGGCATATTTTGTACATGTTGTAACACTTATACTCACTGGTTTTATGGTACCTAATGCATTTGAATTCATCTTCATGCAGCTCATTGCAGGTATTATTGCCATTATAAGTGTTGCTGAGTTACGCCGACGCTCGCAGTTTTTCATTACTGCTGCTGCAATATTTAGTTCATATTCTGCTATTTATATCGGAATGCTACTCATTCAGGATGGAAGCTTTGAAAATATAGAACAACGTCCATTTATACTTTTTGCCGGTAATGCACTGTTTACACTTTTCTCATATCCTTTGATATTCCTTTTTGAGAAAACTTTTGGATTAGTAACTGATGTTACATTAATGGAATTGTCGGATACAAATAGTCCTCTTCTGCGCAAATTGTCTCAATATGCTCCCGGTACCTTTCAGCATTCACTACAGGTTGCCAATATTGCTGAAGAAGCTGTATATGCTATTGGAGGCAATACCTTACTGGTACGTGTCGGTGCCTTGTATCATGACATTGGAAAGATGGATATGCCCATGTACTTTATAGAAAACCAAACATCAGCCATGAACCCTCATGATGAACTTGGCTATGAAGATAGTGGAAGAATAATAATTGGACATGTTCATAAAGGGATTGAGCTGGCGAAGAAATATAAGCTGCCTGAAGTGTTGGTTGACTTCATTCGCACGCACCATGGTACAAGGAGAGCTGAGTATTTTTATAATCTCAAGAAAATTGAATTCCCTGAGGAAGAAATAAGTGATAAACCATTTAAATATCCGGGTCCTGTACCTTTCTCAAAAGAGACTTCAGTACTCATGATGGCAGATTCGGTTGAAGCAGCTTCAAGAAGTATGCATAGACCGACGGCTGATTCAATTTCTCAATTGGTTGAACGGATTATAGATACCCAGGTCAATGATAATCAGTTTAGTAATTCCGACCTTACCTTTCAGGATATAACCCGTATAAAGAAAATTCTTAAGAAGCGACTCATGAGTATCTACCACATTCGTATTGAATACCCGGTTCTATAGTTATAATTTTAAACTACCTGATCAACTTTAATTTGGGCGTTTCTTAAATACATCAGCGCACTTGGTCCTTCATTAAAAAGAAGATCAAGAATGCTTAAATTTGGTTCAAAGGAATATCGATCAGAGAATACTTGTGTGTAATTTACCAGGTGGTGATCAAAGTAATTTAGTGATTTACTGCAATTTCTTAAATCGGGAATAGATTTGTATTCTTTTAAGAATTCAGTGGTATAATTGATAACCGGCTTCAACTTAAGTAGCTTATTTATCTGAGCAATTAGTCGGATATTGAAATCCATCAACAATTCATCAGGTTCATTGTACAATAATTCAATTTCATCTTTGTAGTAAAGAAAGAAGGGTGATTTGTTATAAGCTGAATTTATTGCTTTCCAATGTATTCTGTTCCATTTTGTACTGTTGTCAATCTTCACTTCCAGTGTTTTTGTTCGGTTACCGTATGTCTTTATCACTGGTATTGTTAGTCGTAACAGGCCGTTGGCAGTAAGAATAGTAGTTCTGTTACGACAAGTTTGCTTTGGATAAGTCTCATAAATTTCAAAAGAAATATTCCCCAATTGGGCTATATAGCAATACTGATCAATGGGAGGCAGGTATGATAGTGGTAAAACTGCGCTATTTATTTCTGTAATTGAAGGAAGATTAGTCATGTGATTTTAGAAAAATAGGAGGAAAACTATGATCAGTAATCCTCCTATTAAATACAAGGTATAAAAATTATTTCTTTTGTGTTTGCAGTAACACATCATCTATTGCCTGTATAAGAGCATTTTTTGGTAGTGCCCCTGCTGCCATACGAGGCTGTCCTTCAACCGGACAGAATAACATACTTGGTATGCTTCTAATGCCAAATACTTGGGATAGTTCTTGTTCTGCTTCTGTATCTACTTTATAAATATCAATCTTGCCATTGTATTCTGTAGACAATTCTTCAAGTATTGGGGCTACCATTTTACAAGGACCACACCAATCTGCATAAAAATCAATGATGGCAGGTAATTTGCCTTCAAACTTCCAATCCTGGTTCTTTTCGTAATTAAATACCTTCTCTTTAAAGGTCTCAGCTGTCAAATGTTCCATTATTTTACTTTCAAGTTTAATTTATCTATTATAATTCTTTATTATCCGGATTTCAAAGTCACTAGGGCCTGAAATCCTAGCTGTTTAGTTAGATGAAACTGGTTTTGCCAACAATATTTCATTAACCATTTTTTCAAATTCAGCTTTAGGTAAAGCACCCATAGTCATTGTTGGCTGTCCTGTCGAAGGGCAGTATAAGATTGAAGGAATGCTGCGAATCTGAAAAAATCCAGCCAATTCTTTTTCTTTATCTGTATTGATTTTGTAAATCACAATATCATCTTTGTATTTTTCGGCAAGTTCTGCCATAATTGGCGAAACTTTACGACAAGGACCACACCAATCAGCATAAAAATCTATAATACATGGCTTTGATCCTAAATAAACCCATTTGTCAGGACTTTTTTCATAATTAAAAACCTTTTCAATAAACATTGCTTTGTCCATTTGAATTACCTGGCCCTTTTCAATAGTATTGATATTGATATTAGCAACTTCCGATTTTTTTTCTCCTGTTTGTGTGCAGGCTGTAAAAGCAACTCCTGCAGAGAGCAGAAGAGATAGAATAAACTGTTTCATTATTGCGAGTTAGATTAATTTCTTATTTGATAGTACAAAAATAGTGCAAATTTTATTAAAGCGCATAAATATCACTTATTTTTTTTATTTTTGTACCGGTAAAATTAGAAACAATACTTTAAATCAGCAATTTAACAAATACAGCAGATATAAGTTTAAGAGTCTTTTACCGATAAAAAGATGGATTTAAAAGAAACTTTTAAAGGATTAAAAACTATAGAGGAGTTCAGGGAACGGTTTAAAACTGAAGAAGCTTGTCTTCAGGCTATTGCTGAAGATAAATGGAATGAAGGTTTTGTTTGTCGCAAATGTGGTCATACTCACTTTTGTGATGGTAAAACACCATTCTCACATAGGTGCACCAAGTGCAAAACCGATGAATCTGCAACAGCTCACACCTTATTTCATCACTGTAGAATCAATTTAATTGATGCATTTGAACTAGCTTACCGGGTTTGTTGCTTCCCTGGAGTATCTACTTATGAGTTATCACGTGAATTGAATACCAGACAAATGACTTGTTGGAAATTCAAAAATAGGATTAAGCTTGCAGTAGGTAAACTTACAACTGAATAAAGAAGCTGCAAGTTTCATTGAAAAATTAAAAGTATAAAGTAATTTTGCCTGAAAATTTTTGTCATGATAATAGATCTAAGAAGTGATACAGTAACCAGACCAACTGCTGGAATGCTTGATGCAATGTTCAATGCTAGTGTAGGTGATGATGTCTTTGGTGAAGATCCAACAGTGAATGCGCTTGAGCATAAAATTGCCTCTATGTTTGGTAAAGAAGCAGGTCTTTTCTGTCCTTCAGGTACTATGACCAATCAAATAGCAGTTAAAGTACATACCCAGCCAGGGCAGGAGGTTATAATGCACAAGCTTTCGCATGTGTACTATTACGAAGGAGGCGGTATCATGATGAATTCAGGTGCTTCAGTTTGTCTGTTAGAAGGTGATAGAGGTAGAATCACAGCTCAGGATGTACTTGATCATATTAATGCTGATGATATTCACCGACCCCCGACAGCTATGGTTGAAGTGGAGAACACAATGAATAAAGGCGGTGGTTCTGTCTACGATAATGACATTCTGTCAGAAATATCTCAGGTGTGTCATGAAAACCATCTTAATTTTCATCTTGATGGAGCCAGAATATTTAATGCTCTGACAGTAACAGGCCAAAAACCTGAAGACTGTGGTAAAATGTTCGATAGTATTTCAATTTGTCTGTCTAAAGGGCTTGGAGCTCCGGTAGGTTCAGTTTTGATTGGTACTAAAGAATTTATAAATAAAGCCCGTCGTGTTCGTAAAGTTTTTGGGGGAGGTATGAGGCAAGTAGGCTATTTAGCTGCTGCCGGAATATATGCACTCGATAACCACATTGAAAGACTTAAAGAAGACCATATTAAGGCTCAATTATTAGCAAATACACTATCTCAATTACCCTGGGTTGATAAGGTGCACGAATGTCAAACAAACATTGTACTGTTTAGTGTAAAAGAACCCCTGTTTGCAATACCTATCGTCAAACAGCTTGCACAGTCAGGGTTTTATGGAATAGATTTCGATAAAAAGACAATCAGATTTGTAACGCATCTTGACTTTACCGATGATATGCTTACGGAAGCTCTTCGTATTTTAAAAGAGTTCAAACCAAGCTACCGGTAGCTGAATAAAAGATAGAATCACAACCTCTTTCAAACATAGGGTTGTAATTATCATCATCATTCATTCGGAAAAGCAGTTTACTGCTGGTGCAGAATTTTGGGAGCAAAGAAGCTATCTCAAAGGTAACATCATCAACAGTTTCAAACTTATCATAGCCGCATAAGCTAACCAGTTCCTGCAGTTGTTCCCATGAGTTATATTCAAGAGGACTAGTCATTCGCTTGTCAACTTTTTGAATCACTCTCTGACAATTGGTAAATGTGCCTCCGGTCTCATATGGAAATGAAGCTGGTAGTACTAAATCAGCTATCTCAGCTGTTTGGGTTAGAAAGTAATCCTGAACCAGAATAAAACGGCTTTTAGAAAGATTCATTTTCATTGAATCTTTATCAATAGCACACCCTATAGGATCTTCCCCGAAAATAAAGAGTGATTCATAACCGTTATCTCTCAGTTTATTGTAAAAAGATGCTTTTCCTGTAGGCAGATCTTTTGATCCCCAATTAAATTGAATTGTACTTCTTTGAAAAGGATCATCCCATGGAGTTGCTCCCGGTCCAAGATTCCACATTACTCCAATGTCATGCAATCCATGTGAATTGTTGTTCTCTTTTATAAGCAGTAGCCCGGCTCCTGATCTTCCATGCTTTCCGGTTAACAGTGCAAGGTTGAAGATCTCACCACAAGCATGACCAGAGAGTTCCATTTCTGAGAATATTATCACAGCATGAGACTCACTTCTGTAATCATTGGCAAATTTCTCAACAATCTCTGCAGTTACTCCTGCACTATCACATAGCTCTTCAAAATTTATTGCCAGAAGTGATTTTTTGTAATCTTCAAAATTGTCAATCAAGTTTTTAATATACTCTTGATCTTCTTTCCCTTTACTTACTATATAATGATTTACAGCTTTAATAAAATGGAAGTAAGATTTAATGAAAGTATGGTTATTTGCTTTTTCAATGAGACTACTTTTGTGATTGGTCGTTACTAATTCAATAGGAATTTGAAGTTCTTTTTGTTTCTGAAAAATGAATTCACCTGCAACCGGATTATCTCTATATACTTCTGCTCCAATGATGAATAGTTTATTTGCTTCAACTAATTCAGCAAAAGGTATGTTAGCACGAGATAATTTAGTATAACCTTTGCCTCTTCCAAGGTAATGGAAACTGCCAATGTTGTTAGAGTAAGCACCTGCCCTGCATAATTTCATTACAAGGTACTGCTCTTCATTTGTCAATCTTGCACCGGCAAAAAAAGCTTTCTCATTAGCATCTCCACTTGTTATTCTCTCATGTATTACCTTGAAAGCATCTTCCCAACTAACTGGTTCAAGATGAGAATTCTTACGAATCAGAGGAGTTGTAATCCTTTTTTTATTATCAATTATCTTATATCCAACCTTTGGAAAGTCACAGATTTCTGCATTTGCATTAATTAGTCCTTGAGATCCTTTAATACTTTTAATTTGACCATTTTCATGACCTAATTCAAGAGTGCAACCAACAGAACAAAGATTACAGATAGTTTTGAAAAAAGTAAGCGACAGCTTAGCACTGTCATCATCGTTAATTTTAGAAGTTTCCTGTTCCAGGGGCATAATACCATACTGTTAAGTATTCTTATGGTTATAGCTATCTATAATAATAAGAATTATTAAAGTGCTAAATTATTAACTTTTACTATACGATTAGTCGCTGATAAAAGGAATATTTCTCAAAGGCTGGATTATCAATTAACCTAATATCAATTGTTTACGTAACATGTCAAGAGCTGCGAGGGCTGAACGACGTATGTTGCGCTCCCTATGTTCACCAAATAGGAACTTTTTAGTGATAGTTCCACTTATTGGAGTTGATACAGCAATCCATACAGTGCCTACAGGCTTTTCTTCTGTTCCACCATCAGGCCCTGCTATTCCTGATACAGCAATTGAACAGTCTGAAGATAAAACTTTTTTCACACCATTAGCCATTTCTATAACAGTATCTCTGCTAACAGCCCCAAATGCTTTTAAAGTATTTGGGTTTACACCAAGCGAATTTATTTTTACTTCATTTGAATAAGAGACTATTGACCCGTTAAAATATGCTGAACTACCGGGAATTGAAGTTATAAGGTGAGCTAAATAACCTCCTGTGCAGCTTTCAGCTGTTGAAAGAGTTAGCCCGAGTTCTTTAAGAAGTTTACCAACAATTAATTCCAGGCTTTCTTCATCTTCACCAAAGATAAATTCAGGAATAAGTGAATAAAGTGAAGCAACTTTTTCGTCAAGTTCACTTTTTAAAATCTCTTCTGAAATCCCGGTACCTGATAGTCTTAAACGTACCATTCCAGGTTGAGGTAAGTAAGCTAATTTGATATGAGGAGGTAGTTCAGACTCCCAATCTTTTATCTTATCAGAAAGAAATGATTCTCCAACTCCTTGTGTAAGTATAGTCTTATGTATTATTACCTTTCCACTTAATGGTTTTAGAATTGGCAGAACATGATCTGTCATTAGACTTTTCATTTCAAAAGGAACTCCCGGAAGGGAAATGTATATTTTGCGACCTTGCCTGAATAGCATTCCGGGAGCAGTTCCATTCTCATTTAACAGAGCTTCACAGTTAGCAGGTATTTCTGCTTGTTTTCTGTTAGTTTCTGACATAGAATATCCACGCAATGTAAAGATACGCTCTATATTTTCATACGATTTCTGATCAAAGATCAAATGAGTTTTAAAATATTTACAAAAAGCAACTTTAGTAATATCATCACTTGTTGGTCCCAAACCTCCTGTAGTAATAATGATATCAACACGTTTTGACGCTTCTGTAAGTGTATTTATAATTTGCTCCTGATCATCTGAAATAGAGATTATCTGATTTACTCTAATACCCACCATATTTAACTCTCTAGCCATCCATGCTGAGTTAGTATCTATAACCTGTCCAATCAATAATTCATCTCCAATGGTGATGATTTCTGCTTTCATGATATTTTTAAAATTGAATAAATAGGGTTTTTATTAAAGGTAAGTTTCGATGTTTTATGAAATTATAGAAGTGAATCCAAGCTCTTTAGGGACTATTGAAATGACAGGTATTTCTGAACTACGAAGGAACTCTTGCGCATGTGAGCCAACAAAAAATTCTACGATTGAGAATTCTTGTTGTGTCATTATAACAATGAGATCAACATCACCTTTAGAAGATGCATATTCAAGAATGGCAGGAACATGTGTTCTTTCACCTGCAGGGCTTTTGATTATCTCTGCTTCACATTCAATTCCTGCATTTTGTATAAAATCTTTTACCTGGTTAATTTGAATTGTTAGTTGGCTTATAATTTCAGTGTCATTCAAAGACCATAAGGCAGAAACCGCCCTGATTTTTGCACCATAAATCTTAGCCATTTCGATTGCCCACCCTACTTTTTGTTTTGTCTCTTTTGTTAGATCAAGTGGTAGCAATATTGATCTGCATCCATCATAATGTGCTGAGCCACTAATAGTAATTACGGGACATACCGCTGAACGTACTACCCTTGAAGTATTGGCACCCAACATACGTTTTCTTTCAGGATCATCACCATCTGAACTTCTTGTACCCATCACAATAAAGCTAGCCCCAATTTCCTCTGCTACTTTATTAATCATAGTATAAATGCGTCCATTGCGGAGGGTAGCCTCTACAGATGTTCCGGATCTCATGCTTATTTTAGCTGCTATAGAATCAAGGTGGTCATTTATTTTTTCAAGCATTTCATCATCTTCTTGATCCGAAAAAATAGAAGAGAGAAAACCTTGTTTTTCATTTACATACAATAAAATAATCTTGCTGTCTGTATGCTTAGCCAGATTAACCGCTTGCTCAAGTGCTAACTCTGATTGCCGATTGAAATCGTATGGAACTAGTATATTGTTCATGTATTTAGTGATTAGGTTATCTTTGTCATTTAAAAGGCAAATTTATCATAAATGCTTTCTTATAACAAATAACCTTTGAAAATGGCAATACTTGAACCTTCCGAACTCATCCTCAATTCTGATAAAAGCGTTTATCATCTTAATTTGCACCCTGAAGAAATAGCGCCCAATATTCTACTTGTTGGTGATCCTGATCGGGTGCCTTTAATATCCGCTCACTTTGATTCGATAGATATTAAACGACAGAACAGAGAAATAATTACTCATACCGGAAGTTATAAAGGAATGCCCGTAACTGTATTATCAACAGGCATGGGCACTGACAATATTGATATTGTCATGAATGAACTTGATGCATTAGTAAATATCGACCTGTTAAAAAGAGAAATCAAAAGTGCTCATACAACTTTAAACATTATAAGGATAGGAACATCTGGTGGATTACAGCCAGGACTAAATCCCGACACTACTATTGTTTCAACACATGGACTTGGACTTGATGGAATGCTTTATTACTATAGGAGTCTTGATAAAGTAATGAATCACGATATGACCGAACAATTTATCAGTCATGCCGGTTGGCCATCTGTATTGCCAAGACCTTATATAGTAGAAGCCAATAACAAATTGCTTAAATCAGTAGGTGAGGGGTTTTTAAATGGGATAACTGCAACTGCACCCGGATTTTACGGACCTCAGGGGCGTAAACTCAGACTCAGTACCTATCTCCCTGATCTTAATGAACTCCTAATGTCATTCACTTATAAGAATCTAAAAATTCTTAATTTCGAAATGGAAACATCAGCTTTGTATGGTCTGGGACAAATGATGGGTCATAATACACTAACACTTACAAATATCGTAGCCAACCGCGTTGACAAAACGCATAGTTTAAACTACAATATTTTTATGGAACAACTCATTACTCAGGTTCTAGATCGACTCAGAGCAATAAATTAACCTTTTTAAATTGAAATTTTGTTGGCTGTTACTATGTTTAGACTTTGTTTGAAGAACATGTAAGTTACTTTTGGTTGTTCTTTTTCAAGTGTTAATTTTTATAAAGAAATTAAAGTCCGGGTAATAAAACCCCTTTTTTATTTGTTGAAATTATATAGGAATTATTGATATGGAATCTCATAGAAACGACGAATTGGAGTTACAAGCACTCATCAGTTTAATTGATGAGCCGGACTATGCTTCCTTTGTTAAAGTGAGAGAACAAATATTTAATATCGGACCATCAGCAGTTCCTTTTTTAGAAAATGCCTGGGAAAATACGTTCGATGTTGGAGTTCAGCAACGTATTGAAGATATTATTCATAATATCCAATTCAATCAACTTCATTTTGAACTTGTAAAATGGGCTCATTTTAAAGATACCGACCTTCTTGAAGGGTATATATTATTCACGAGATATCAATATCCCAGTCTTAATGCTGACTTGATCAGAGATCAGATTCTTAAGCTAAGACGTGACATTTGGATTGAGATAAATGAGAACCTTACTCCATTGGAAAAGGTGAAAGTACTCAATCACATAATTTATGATTACAATAAGTTTATTCTCCCTGAAAAACAGGAAGCTGATGCCAGATATCTTTTTCTCAACAACCTTCTGGATACCAAAACAGGTTACTCAATCTCAATTGGAATATTGTACACTATTTTAGCTCAAAGTCTGGGTATGCCTCTTTTTGGTCTTTTACTGCCAGGTGAGCGCTATTTCATGGCTTGGATTGAACCTGGAGTAGGAATTGAAGCCAGAATCAAGTTCTGTATTAATCCTGAAAACAGGGGAGGTGTTTTTACAAAAGAAGAGTTATTACTATTATTAAAGAGACTTAAATTCCCTACACAGGAAAATTATTTTATACCCTTAAAACCACCCCAGATTATTGAAAAGATGTTTGATATGCTTTCGTATCTGTATGCTTCTGCGGGTGAAATTCAAAAACAAGAAGAAATTAATCGCCTCCGTGATGCCTGTTCTGAGTAATCATTCCTGTGGTTTCATGATTATCCCTTGATTCCTGACTCCATCGATCATCACTGTACATGGAGATTCAAAACGGACGTGTCGTATAAATTTGTCTTCGTAAATAGCAGGTTGTTCGTTTAAAAAATCTATGTCATAATGCCCATCATTAATGAAGGGATTAATGGTAAAATATCCCACCCTGAAAGCTGTTAGGTTCTGGAAAAAGTGTGTACCCTGACTTGGATCAATACGATAATCTTTTAAACCTGATTCAATTATAACTCTTGCTGCCGATATTTGTGACCATTTTACCGGTATCCCCAGCCAAGGATCACTTGATCCCCAGCGTCCGGGGCCTATGAGAATATAATTGGTATTGGTTTGTATGAATTGAGAGTTCAAGTCAGCTACAACCTGCGCTATCATGCTGTTTTCATTGGAATGAAAATTTTCGGTTTTAACATAAACAATGTCTCTTAATCCCTTTATTATTCCATTTCCCAATGCATTATTTGCGAAAATTATAGACGATTGTTTATTAATTTCTTTTAAATCAACTTCAAGCTCTTCTCTTGGATCAACAATTGGTCTGATTTGTAGAAGATTGAATACATATAACCCGTTTTCAGTAGAATTAAGATCTATAGCATATTCTATTTCTACCGGTTTACCCATTTCTTTCTGTCCGGTCTCTAATACATTTCTTAAAATCTCAGCCATAGGAATATAATTATGGTTGAGTATATTAGCAAAGGTAATGATGCGCTTTCCCTGGGTTAGTATGCCTTCTTTAATAGTTTGGTTTTCGAAGTCATACGTACTCACAATATGTCTTAGTGCGCCATCTTTTTCAGCTTCTCTTATATCAAGTTTTAACAGATTGCATCCATCATCTGTTGATACAATAAATTTCCCCGGCCTCAGGTCAAGTGCATAAAAAATATTTTGCGTTTCCTTTAATGCCATCTGAGGATTTGATAACTGAAGAATTTTACGAGGATATTTTGGAGAGAAACGTAATGAAAGCCCACCATCTACTATGTATTTCCCTAATCCCAGTGCTATAGTTGCAGTTGCATCAAATGAAGTCTCAGGTGAAACAGGGTAAAAATTTATTGAACGAGCAACTCCTGAAATTGAAGGATAATATCTGCTATTAAATTCAGAGCCTGTAACTTCCTGAAGCACAATAGCCATCTTTTCTTCATCTATTACATGAGTAGTACTCTTCATGTATGATTTTGATTGCTGATAAAAAGCTGAAGCATAAACACTTTTCACCGCAATGCTCAAGTCTTTAAGGGTTTGATCCCTGTCCTCACAGTAGTAAGGGACCATATAAGTAGAATATATTCCGGCAAAAGGCTGGTAATAACTGTCTTCAAGCATGCTCGAAGATCTTATTGCTATTGGTTTTTTAACAACACTAATAAATGTCTTTAAGTCTTCTACCAGTTTGCTTGGTAACCGTGCTTCAACAAATAGCCTTAGTAATTCATCATCAGCAATCCCTGAAATAGCAACTTTATAGAGGTTATTTATTTCAAGAAATTCATCAAAAATATCAGTACCAAGCACAACAGTACGTGGTATTATGACCAGAACACCCGGCCATTTATCAATCAATCTATTTCTTTTGAGCATTGAATCAAGGAATGCCAAACCTCTTGCCTTTCCACCAATGGATCCTTGTCCTACTCTTGTAAAACTGAGATACTCATCAAAGCTTTTAGGGTTAAATTCAGCAATTATTCCTCTTGCTTTATTCAGTCTGAAGGTAGCAATTGCATCGAAGATAAATTGCCGTATTTCATCCAGACTATCAAAATCATCCGGTCTAAGATCTCTAAAAAGTTCTGCAAGTGGAAAAAGAGCTCTAGCATACAGCCACTTTGAAATGTGATTCCTGTATACATGGTATTCAAACGAACTGTCGGGAATTTCAAAAATAATTTGTTGTAAGGTCTTTAAATCAGGAGCCCTGTGAACCTCCTTCTTGGTCACCGGATCTACAAATACGAAGTCACCAAAAGCAAAAAACTGAATAATGAAATTCCTTAACTCATGTGACAGGGTAGGTGATTGTTTATGAAGAAAACCAACATGCAGTTCGCGTGCTGAATGATAGCGTGAAATGTCTGATGACTGCATAAGCATTGGCATAAACTCATCTTCACTCTTTACTTTCTGAATGAACCTTATTCCTGCTTCCGGATCTTCAATGCCTTTATTTTTATAGGAAACATCTGTAATAATACCTAAGAGATTGCTCTTATAACGTTCGTAATAATAAATAGCTTGTTCGTAATTAGTGGCTAACAATATTTTTGGCCTACCCCTCATCCGCAAAGTCATTTGATGCTCATTCAGTCCCTCTGTCATGAATGACTTTGATTGTTTAAAAATAATCTTATAGATGTTAGGTAGATAACTTGAATAAAACCTGATTGAATCTTCAATTAACAAAATAGCCTGAACACCGACAGTCTTTATATCGTACTCTGCATTCATTTGATCTTCAATTAGCTTAATGATTGCGAGTAATAAATCAGCATTGCCAAGCCAACAAAAGACATAATTAATACTTGAAAGATCTTCATTTGCAATTGTGAGTGTTACTTCGCGCGAAAATGAAGTAAGAACTACTAGTGGAATATTTGTGTACTGTTTTTTAATTCTTCTGGCAACATCAAAAGTCTCACTTTTTCCCATGCTCAACATGGTAATTATAAGGTCGATGTTCTCTGTTTGCAATACTTTCATTGCCTCCTCTTCAGTAGTAACCTG
>JBLMZZ010000022.1:0-3068 GCA_050259095.1 Omnitrophica WOR_2 bacterium
GTCAGGAATACCGGTAAAGTAATTTCAAAAGCTGATATAGCTGACAAGATATGGAATATCAATTTTGACACCGGCACTAATGTGATTGAAGTATATGTGAACTTCCTGCGGAAGAAGATTGATAAAAATTATCCTGTTAAGTTGATACACACGCAAATAGGGATGGGATACGTATTAAAAGAAATGCCTGGTAATGCAGATCAGAAATAAGCTAACATTAAGATTTGCGCTACTTGTAGGAAGCTTACTTTTTGCCTTCTCTCTGGTTATTTACACTCTTTCGGCAAATTACCGTAAACAGGAATTTAATCAACGCCTTAAAGAAATTGGCGTCAATACAGCAAAACTGCTTATTGATGTTAAACGAATAGACAATGACCTTCTCAGAATAATTGACAGCACAAACTATTCGGTATTGATTGGAGATGAAGTCATTATCTACGACTATTTTAAAAAGAGTAAAATCTATTCATCTGTCGATAGTTCAAGTTTAATCATAAATGAGGAGTTACTCTCTAAAATACGAAATGAGGGTGAATATGCCTTTAAGCAGAATGGACGCGAGGCTGTTGGCTTGCTCTATAGCAATGATTTCAGGCGATTTGTAGTCATTTCATCGGCAATTGATATCTATGGAATAACAAAGCTTAAAAACCTGTTCTGGGTGCTTATAATCGGCTTCTTTGTGTCACTTGCGGTAATCATTTTAATTGGAAGATCTTTTGCCCGGCAAGCACTTAAACCAATCATTAATGTGATTTCTGAGGTTTCTTCTATTAGTGCCAGCAACTTGAGTCAGCGCGTTAATGAAGGTAACGGTAATGACGAAATTGCCCGACTGGCAATAACATTTAATAAAATGCTGGAGCGATTGGATAATGCTTTTAAGATGCAAAAAAGTTTTGTGTCAAATGCATCTCATGAACTTCGCACTCCTCTTGCTTCTATCACTAGTCAGATTGAAGTTATCCTGATGAAACGGAGAAATGAAGAAGAGTATAAAGAAGTGCTTACTTCTGTTTTAGATGATGCCCGGAGTTTAACTAATCTTACCAATAATCTTCTTGAAATAGCCCGTTCAGAGCAGGATATACATACTATGAATGTGGCCGAAGTGAGACTTGATGAATTACTCCTTCAAACACAATCTGATTTTATACAGCACAATCCGGAGTTAACAATAGATATTAATATCAGTGACACCAGCGAAGACGAAGATCATGAACTGGCTGTTGCCGGAAATGAAAACCTGCTAAAACTGGTGTTTGTCAACCTTATTGATAATGCCCTGAAGTTTTCTGATAATAAACCGGTTAGTATCGATATTGAATATAGAAAGACTGATGTTAAAATAAGTGTGAAAGATCAGGGAATTGGAATTAATCAGGACGACATTCCCCATTTATTTGAACCTTTTTATCGTGCCGGTAATGCACAAAACAAAAAAGGTCATGGTATCGGTCTTTCACTCATTCATAAAGTGGTTGCTTTACATAATGGCACTATAGAAATAAGTTCAAAACCCGGAGAAGGTACAGTTATTGAACTTTTCCTACCCTACAAATTAAGCTAAGTTAACAATGGAAGTGATTACTAAATATTTTAAGGAACTTACTGATCTTCAAATCGACAGGTTTAATCAGCTCAATGAACTTTATAGGTTTTGGAATGAAGCAATCAATGTTATTTCACGAAAGGACATTGACAACCTGTATATTCATCATGTGCTTCATTCATTGGCTATCGCAGAGATAATTAAGTTTGCCCCCGGCACTTCAATTATTGATGTCGGTACAGGTGGAGGTTTCCCGGGCATCCCTCTTGCAATAATGTTCCCTGAAGTCAACTTCCATCTGGTTGATTCAATAAACAAGAAAATTAAAGTCGTTAATGAGATTTCTAAATCTCTCGGTCTTGAAAATGTTGCCGCTACTGTAAACAGAATTGAAGATATTACTTTCAAATATGACTTCATCGTAAGTCGTGCAGTTACTGCATTACCTGAATTTGCTAAAGTAACCAGAAAGAATATTACCAAAAGGTCTATAAATCCATTGCATAATGGCATACTTTATTTAAAAGGCGGCGATTTAAGGGAAGAAATATATTATTCAGGTGCTAAAAGCATGATTTACCCTATAAGCAAGTTTTTTGATGAAGAGTATTTTCAAACAAAAAGTATTGTGCATTTGTGGTTTTAACCTTTTGAACTGACAAACAATCTTCACTGAAAGCATACTTTTTCTAAAAAAGTGAAAGTTAAAATATCTTTCGGGGTGTTAATATTTGAACATTAAGCATTTAAGGAAATCTTGAACTTTCACTATATTTTCTATATAGTGGCAGCACCATTAAGAGATCAAATATTTGTACTTTTAGACCATAATAGAAGAACTTCACTCTTTAAATTTTTAAAACATATTAAATATGAGCAATCAGATTTTAAGCCTTAAGCCCGAAGCAATTTGGAAAAACTTCCACAGTTTAACTCAAATACCAAGGCCATCAAAAAAAGAAGGCAAAGTCATTGAATTTATGAAGAAATTCGGTGAATCACTCGGATTAGAAACTATCGTAGATGGTGTTGGCAATGTAATCATTCGCAAGCCTGCTACTCCCGGAATGGAGAACAGGAAAGGTGTTGTTCTGCAGTCGCACCTCGACATGGTACCTCAAAAGAACAGTGATAAAGTACATGATTTTGAAAAAGATCCTATTGAAACTCTTGTCGACGGTGAATGGGTAAAAGCAAATGGTACTACACTGGGTGCAGATAATGGTATGGGCGTTGCTGCTATCATGAGTGTGCTTGAAGCAAAAGATTTACAGCACGGTCCGGTTGAAGCACTTTTTACTATTGATGAAGAAACCGGAATGACCGGTGCTTTTGAATTGAAACCCGGTTTATTACATGGTGACATTTTGTTAAATCTTGATTCAGAAGATGAAGGCGAACTCTATTTCGGTTGTGCCGGCGGTATTGATGGTAACTTCACATTCCACTTCAAAAAAGCATCACCTGATGCCAATTCTGTTGCTTTGAAGATTAATGTTACCGGACTAAAAGG
>JBLMZZ010000023.1:0-4748 GCA_050259095.1 Omnitrophica WOR_2 bacterium
TAAAGAACCAAAACTCCTAAACTATTAAGGAACCATTATAGATCCATTGAGGTCAGGTTTCACTCAGCTGCGATGCAGCTATAATCATCCTCTGAGTACTAATCAGTGCTGCAACGAACAACAAATACAGCTGCAACGGAGTTGAGTCGGAGGGGAACTCAATGGATCCAAAAGGGTTCTATAATGAAACGATACCTGGCTCTTTGTTTTTTGTACTTAGTTGAAAGAAGCAATAACAAGAAATAAATACCTTATTGTTGTTGATCGATTAAGGATTGATTAAGGATTGGTTAAGGTCACCCATACTATAAGTATACTACAGCTGTATATTACCTTTACCATATTTGTATAGGTAAAATACAGGCAGAGTATATGTGCAGCATTGCTAAAGTAAACCTGAGCTAAATCGATCCTAAAGGTTTCATTAATGCTTTTTTCTTACTTCTTTGTCTTGGAAGCCGTCAGCACTCAGCACTCAGCATTCAGTGGAGGACGCGAGATATCACTAAGCCTAAACGCTTAGAATGAATTCTCCAGTATGCTACCGAACTGCTTTTTTCTTACTTGTAAAAGTTGTTCAAGGTGGTTCAAGATTGTTCAAAGCCTGCGGCGTTCAAAGTAATTATATTCCGTTGTTCCATATTCCGGGGTTCCAGCATTCACCACATTCAACGTTCAGACGGTTCTACGTTCAAGCGCTGAAGGCGCGCAATATGTCAGCACAGGGCGAAGCCCTTTGTAATGAACCAACACACAAACACCTGCGCCGTTAGGTAATTAATTAAATAAAATATCATGATGCTAACGGCGCACCCGTCATCTCGTAGCAAAGCGGAGAGTCTTTTGAAATGGTTCACAGACCTTGGTTTGAATCACATCGTAGGGACGCACGGCGTGCGTCCTTATAATATCGATCTTTTTGAAGTGTTCACTGACTTTAGTTAAAGGATTCTTTTACGGTTTAAGCTTTTCATTGATCCTCAAATTTTGATATCTTACTTCGATTAAATATCTTTACAAAATCAATTTGCATTTTCATGAAGGCAAAATATCTTCTCAGCTTTCAAATTAGTATCTTTTTGATATTGATAATAATTCCTATTATAGCTTATTCCCAAGGTAAACAAGCCAATAACTGGTACTTTGGTTGGCATGCGGGTCTAAATTTTAATTCAGGTGCCCCTCCTCCAACTGTTTTATCCGACGGAATGACTTTTATAGATACTCCTGAAGCAAATGGAAGTGCCACAATCTCGGATTTAAATGGGAATCTGTTGTTTTATTCCGATGGTAAAACCATTTGGAATAAAGATCATAACATAATGTTAAATGGATCAGGTATTGGATTTAATTCAACACAAGGAGCCATGATTGTACCGGATCCTGCGAATTCTCATTTGTATTATTTTTTCAATTTTGGAATTGATCCCTTGATCTATACACAAATGAATTTTCAATATTCCGTTATTGATATGAACCTTGATGGCGGTTTAGGTGGAGTTGTTGCTGATAAAAAATCAATCCTGTTAGTAGAAAATACTACGACACATTTAAGCGCCGTGTTTCACAAAAATGGGGAGGATATTTGGGTGGTTACTCATGGTCTAAATGATAATACCTTTTATAGCTTTTTGATATCGGAAGGGGGGGTAAATATCAACGCCCAGACCTCAAATGCTGGAACGATATGTGATTCCCAGACAGGTTATATGAAGATTTCTCCAAATGGAAAAAAGATCGCGATTTCAGAAGTTCATTCATTAGCTTATGGTTCTTTTTTTGATGTAATGGATTTTCATAATGATAATGGCACCATAACAGATGCTTTAATTGTTCATTATCCAATTGCAGGTTTTGGACTCGAATTTTCTCCTGATAATTCAAAACTTTACTCTAATCCCGGTGATGTCTATTTTTGTCAATTTAATCTTGATGCAGGTTCGCCGGATGAAATCCTTCAATCACAAGTTCAACTTACTCTTGAGGGTTCACAACCTGGTGCTTTACAATTAGCTCCTGATGGAAAAATCTATTGTACAATAGATCAACATTTTATTGGCATCATTCACAATCCAAATTTTGTTGGTTTGGCTTGCAATTTTGATAGGAACGCTATTGAAGTTGCTGACGGAACTCAGGTTTATCAAGGCTTACCATCCTTTATTCAATCCTACCTGAACGACCCTGAGTATACAACTACCCAACACTGCTTTGGCCAGCCAACCCAATTTACCATTGCTACCACCAACGGTATCGATTCGGTATATTGGAATTTCAAGGACTTTGGCAATATACCCAATGATACATCCACACTATTCAATCCTGCATATACTTTTTCAGCACCGGGCACCTATTACCCTGAACTAACTGTTTGGTCGGGATTGTTACCACCAAAGACAGTGAAAGATACCGTAGTTATTTATCCGCTTCCTTCTCCTGATCTTGGCAAGGATACCCTCTTTTGCCCGGAAGGTGCAATCAACTTTAGCCTAAATGTGCTAAATGCCGGGCCGGGTGAACAGTACTATTGGAACAATGACTTTAGCCCGGGACAGCCTCCCTCTTTTTTGGTCAGTGATACCGGGTATTACAGGGTGCGGGTAAAGGCTAATGGCTGCTCCGGTAATGATACCATTCACGTGGGAAGATACCCTGAACCCTTGTTGGTTAGTCCCGGATTACCAACACCTGCACACTGCGGCACCTCGGATGGCGCTGTAACAGGAGCAGCAATCAGCTTTGGTTATGCCTATACCGTTTTATGGAAAGATGGTTCCGGCAATCCTGTTGGTAATGCACTTGAGCTGCAAAACATTCCATCAGGAGCCTATACCCTGCAAATGATCTATGGCGCCAACTGCATCAGCCAGTTTGGTCCCTATATCGTGCAGGATATCGGGGGCCCTGAAATACAAAGCGCAATCCCCACAGAGGACCACTGCAACCAGGGACTGGGAACAATTAAGGTTACTCCTTTAACAGGCAATGTTACGGATTACAGTTACAGCATAAACGGAGGTCCTTTTGTACAAAACGGGGGTGTTTTTACCGGACTAGCCCCTGATAGTTACTCCGTGATGATTAAAGATCCGTTTGACTGCGTTGGTTCTTATCCAAACAATCCGGTAGTGGTACAAAATATCCCGGGTCCCCAGATCACAAACATCATCCCGGTAAATGAAACCGGTGGTAATGGGCAGGGAAGCATCACCATTTATGCGGATGGTATCAACCTGAATTATGCTCTCAATTATGGGACACCTCAACCAGGCAATTTCTTTGGTAACCTCTCCGCGGGTCCTTACGTGATAAGGGTTACAGATGAATTTGGCTGCAGCAAGGATACTACTGTTGTTCTGCAAAACCTGCAAGGCAATTACCTGATAGCCATGGCAGAAGGGGATACCACCTGCCTGAATGCAGCGGCAAACTCCGGTATACGGGTCAGTCATGTTAACGGGGTTAAGGACCTTAAAGCAACCCTCAACTATGACGGCTCAAGAGTAAGGTGCATTTTCTTTAACGATTCACTGCCGGGTATTACCGGCATTGTATATCCATCACTTTCACAAATCGTGTTAGAGTGGCATGGCAACAGTGCCATAACCAGCAATGATACCATCACTCTTGGAGAGCTTATCTTTGAAACGTTGCAGTCGGGATTGGCCGATGTAAACTGGCAATCCGCACCGGGAACTGTCTTTACCGATGAAAACGGTGATACCATACATCCTGATTTTATTCCAGGAATCATACAGGTGCACGAACTACCCCAAGTAACTTTAACTGCACTACCCACTTTATGTGAGGGAGACAGTTTGAACCTGATAACTACCATAATAGGAGGCACGGGTCCTATGAACTTGCAATGGAATACGCCACAGGGAATAACTACCGGCAGCAACATCCGGATAGAAAACTCCTTACCCGAACATTCAGGCAAGTATTCTTTCAAAGTAATCGACCACTTTCACTGCGCAGATACGGCCAATATTAATATAACCGTTATTCCCACTCCAAGAGCCAACTTTCCGCAGGTGAATGACACTATCTGGTATGAAAGCACCTATGAGTTACAAGCACCCGAAGGATACTACAGTTACCAGTGGAGTACCGGGGATACCACCTGGTACATTCAGGTAACCAAAGAGGGTGAATACTCGGTGATGATTCAGACCGAAGAAGGCTGTAAAAACCTTGAAAGCGTCATGATGATGGATGGCATAGTGCCCATTGCGGTGCCTAATGCCTTCACTCCCAACGCTGATGGATTAAACGACTCCTTTAAACCGGTAGTAAATGTAGAAGTGGTTAAACAGTTCAGCATGAGCATTTACAATAAGTGGGGACAACGCATCTTTGAAACAACCAACGTAGGTAATGCATGGAATGGAAAAGATGTCCAGCCGGGAGTCTATAACTGGGTAATCAGTTACAGCAACCGAATCGGTAAGATGTTCCAGATGAAGGGGGTTGTTACAGTTATAAGATAAGAGCTTTTTTGTTCAAAGTGGTTCAAAGGTTGTTCAAAGCCTTCGGCGTTCAAAGTCATTATGTTCCGTTGTTCCATGTTCCATTGTTCCAGGTTGTAGGACCGCAAAGCGCAGAGAGCAGAGAGCAGAGGGGCAAGATTGTTCCAGGTTCCCCCGATAGATCGGGACAAGCAATGTTCCGGGTTCCAGCGTTCAGCGTTCAGGCGGTTCTACGTTCAAGGTATTGACAAAAGAATAGATGGTAGAGACGCGATT
>JBLMZZ010000024.1:0-15438 GCA_050259095.1 Omnitrophica WOR_2 bacterium
ACCTTGATGAAAGTATCCTGAAAGATATCATCAGCAGTTTGCTTATCCTTAATAACCATTTGGATATAGGAAAAGACTTTTGATTTATGACGGTTGATCAGTTGTTCAAGACAGATCTCATCACCGGATAAATATCGGTTTATTAGCTCCTGATCGCTAACGACTTGGGCAAACATGGCGCCTCCTTTTATGTTAGTAATTAAAAGCGTAGATATTTATTCGATATGATGCCTCCTATGGTTGGTTTATACTTTGAACAGTTATTTTGTGGAAAGGTTTATTTAATCTCTTTCACTTAACAAATGTACAGTAAAAAAACGTTCAATACAAATCAACGTAAAAAAAAATTAATTTTGCCAGTTGGAAAGGCTGAATGAATGCTAAATAATGATTTAAAACAAAGTATCCTTATAAAAGGAGCCCGCATACATAATCTTAAGAATTTAACTCTTGCTATACCACGTAATCGTTTTGTTGTTTTTACTGGTTTATCAGGTTCCGGGAAATCGTCTCTTGCTTTTGATACCTTATATGCTGAAGGTCAACGCCGCTATGTTGAAAGTTTAAGTGCTTATGCCCGTCAGTTCCTGGGCAGAATGAGTAAGCCAGAGGTGGATCAAATAATTGGAATATCCCCCGCTATTGCTATTGAGCAGAAGGTTAATACCCGAAATCCACGTTCAACTGTGGGTACATCTACCGAAATTTATGAGTATATAAAACTGTTGTTTGCCCGTATTGGTAAGACCTACTCCCCTGTTTCGGGCAAATTAGTTAAGCGCCACTCTGTTAATGATGTCGTGAACTGGCTTTTATCACAAACAGCAGAGACTAAAGCAACAATCTTGTGTCCTCTTATTCTGAAACAGGAAAGGTCATTGAATGCTCAGTTAAAGATTCTTTTGCAACAGGGCTTTAGCCGTGTCCTTAAGGATAATGTTGTATTTAGAATTGAGGAAATTATCGATGATAAACAGCTCAAACATAATGATCTATTATTGATTATTGATCGTGTAACCATCCGACCGGATGATGAGGATCTTTCTTCAGAATTAGCAGATTCAATACAAACTGCATTTTATGAAGGAGAAGGTGAATGTATCTGTATTATTGAAATTGGTGGCAAAATATGGCTTGAAAGATTCTCCAGCAAGTTTGAATCTGATGGTATCACCTTCGAAGAACCTTCAGTAAATCTCTTTAGTTTCAACAATCCTTTTGGTGCATGTCAAACATGTGAAGGTTATGGAAGCATTATTGGTATCGATGAAGATCTGGTAATTCCTAACAAAAGCCTTTCGATCTATGAGGAAGCAGTAGCTTGTTGGAAGGGTGAAAAGATGAGTGAGTGGAAAGATGAACTTATTAAGAGTGCTTATAAATTCAACTTCCCTATTCATAAGCCATGGTATGAGCTAACAAGTGAACAGCAACAACTGGTATGGGAAGGAAATAAGTACTTTAAAGGTATCAACGATTTTTTTAAATTCGTTGAAGAACAAACATATAAGATTCAATATCGTGTTTTACTGTCAAGATATAGAGGTAAGACTGTTTGCCCGGATTGTAAGGGCAGCCGACTGCGTAAAGATGCAAATTATGTGAAGATTGATGGGCATACGGTAACTGATATAGTGCTTATGCCGATTTCAAAATCAATAAGTGTATTCAGAAACCTGCTGCTTGATGAAACGGATAAAGCAGTTGCTCAAAGACTGCTTGTTGAGATTACTAACCGACTACAGTTTCTTTTTGATGTTGGGCTTGGATATCTCACGTTAAACAGACTTTCATCAACATTGTCGGGTGGTGAATCCCAAAGAATTAATCTGGCAACTTCTCTTGGCAGTAGTTTAGTAGGGTCCATGTACATACTTGATGAACCAAGCATCGGACTACATCCAAGAGATACACATCTCCTGATAAAGATACTAAAGCAACTGCGAGATTTAGGCAACACAGTTATTGTTGTTGAGCATGATGAGGATATCATGCGCGAATCAGATTATTTAGTAGACATTGGACCTTTGGCCGGTGAGCATGGAGGTGAAATAGTATTTCAAGGAACATTTGATGAGCTTATTTCTGCTGAAAATAGTCTAACCGCTAAATATCTCACCAACAGAATGAGCATTGAGGTGCCGAAATTAAGGCGCAAATGGAATGATTACATTGAATTATCGGGAGTACGTGAAAACAACTTGAAAGGTTTTTCAGTTAAATTCCCTCTTAATATTCTTGTGGCAGTTACCGGGGTAAGTGGTTCGGGCAAAACCTCACTCGTTAAACGAATTCTATACCCTGCTTTAAAGAAAATTTATGGAGGTTATGGAGACAAAACAGGTAAATTTGATAGGATTACAGGTGATTACAACAGAATTACCGATGTAGAATTAGTGGATCAGAATCCTATTGGTCGTTCAACAAGATCAAATCCTGTTACTTATGTTAAAGCATACGACGAAATAAGGGCATTATATGCCGATCAGCCTCTTGCAAAAACCAGAGGTTATAAACCCGGCTTCTTTAGTTTTAATGTTGAAGGAGGCCGTTGTGAAGAATGTGAGGGAGAAGGTGTTGTAGAAATTGGTATGCAGTTTATGGCCGACATTCACTTAGTATGTGAGAGTTGTAAGGGTAAACGTTTTAAGGATGAAGTGATGGACGTGCAGTATCATGGGAGCAATATCGCCGATGTGCTTGCAATGACTATAGATCAAGCAATTGAATTTTTCTCACAAAACGCCAAAAGCAACAACATAGAGGCACGTATAGTAACGAAAATACAGCCTCTGGCAGATACAGGATTAGGGTATTTAAGATTGGGACAATCATCTGATACATTAAGCGGTGGTGAGGCTCAAAGGATAAAGCTTGCCAGTTTCCTGATTAAAGGATCAGCTGAAAAGCCCACCCTTTTTATATTTGATGAACCAACTACCGGTCTTCATTTTCATGATATCAGGAAGTTGCTTGATTCATTCAATGCATTGATATCTAAAGGGCACAGCATTATTGTGATAGAGCATAATCCTGATGTAATAAAGTGTGCCGATTGGATTATTGATCTTGGTCCCGAAGGAGGTGATGAGGGAGGATATCTAGTTTATGAGGGCCTTCCTGAACAGATAGTAGATACAGTGAATTCTTATACAGCAAAATATATTAAATTTTCCTGATTTTTGAGCAATTTCAGGCATTACATTTTACTAAAATTGCCATTAAGTAATAAATAGTACTACTATCTCAACTAAAATTTTGTAAGTATATTATTTAGTTTCGTATTTTAGTTGAGTAAAACTAAGTTCACCCTCTTACAGGTAATCAAAGAATATGGAAAACAATCCCCAACAATCCCATGATATTCAAACTCTCTTAGACCAAATAAGAGATTTAAAATCTGAACTGAATAATCTTGAATATCTTAAGCTTCAGGAAAGTGACCTCATTAAAGCAAAAGAAGATGCTGAAGTAGAAAACAGGATGAAATCAGACTTCCTTGCAATGATGAGCCATGAAATTAGAACCCCAATGAATGGTGTTATTGGAATGACCAGCCTTTTATTGGATACTCCTCTTACTCAGGAACAAAAGAATTATGTTGAAACGTTGAGAATCAGTTCTGATAACTTAATGACTATCATTAATGATATACTTGACTTTTCGAAGATTGAATCTGGCAAGATGGCTATTGATGAAGCTCCGTTTGAATTACGTAACTGTATTGAAGATGCTCTTGATCTCTTTGCTCCCAAAGCAATTGAAAAAGGAATTGACTTGCTTTACCTTATTCAGCCTGATGTATCACCTTTTCTGGTTGGGGATGTTAACAGATTACGGCAAATAATGGTTAACCTCATCAATAATGCCATTAAGTTTACTGAAGAGGGTGAAATCTTTATTTCAATTGAAAAGATTGGAGAAGGCGAAGGATATCAGGAACTTCAATTTTCTATTAAAGACAGTGGAATAGGCATTGCAAAGGAAAAAATGGATATCCTTTTTGAAGCCTTTACTCAGGCTGATGCTACTACCACTCGCCGTTATCAGGGTACCGGATTAGGGTTGGCTATTGCTAAACATCTTATTAACCTTATGGGTGGAAACATCTGGGTTGAAAGTAAACTAGGCAAAGGCTCAACATTTTACTTTAATCTTAAACTTGCCAGTTCAGGCATTGGTAAAACTAAACTATATGTTCGTGGCCAGATTCCTGAACTTAAGAATAGCAGGGTATTGATTGTTGATGATAATGAAACCAACCGCCATATCTTCACGCTTCAGTTTGAATCATGGGGAATGATTCCTTTTACTGCAAAGTCAGGTCAGGAGGCATTGGAAATAATTGAAGACCAGGAAGAGCCTTTCGAACTGGCAGTTGTCGATATGCAGATGCCTGCAATGGATGGACTCGAATTAGGAAAGATAATTAAGGCTATTCCTTTTAAAGGTGATATCCCTATGATCATGCTAACTTCATTAGGCAAAATAAACAAGCTTCCAACTGATATTTTCGATGCACAACTTTCGAAACCTATAAAGCTGGCTGAATTATTTGAAGAAGTTTTACGTGTAATTGCCGAAACAAGGAATCGTAGAAATAATATGGCAGACCATAATATTGATAAGAACCTTGCAGAAAAGCTTCCAATGCGTATTCTATTGGCTGAAGATAACACTACAAACCAAGATCTTGTAATAACACTTCTTGGTAAAATGGGATATAAGATTGATGCAGTTGAAAATGGCAGGAAGGTGTTGGAAATGCTTGACAGGAAGAAGTACGATATCATTCTTATGGATATTCAAATGCCTGTAATGAATGGAATGGAAGCAACAAAGGTAATTTGTGATCGCTATCCTGAAAATGAAAGACCTAAAATTATTGCTATAACAGCGAATGCTATGACAGGTGATCGTGAGAGATATCTGAATGCCGGCATGGTTGATTACCTTCCAAAACCTATTAAGTTTAAGGATGTGCAGTCGGTTTTGATAAAGTGGGGCAAGAAAAAATCAGAAATCGCAAAATAACTTCTTAAACGCCTACAAATTTCCCAAAAAGCTTGTTTATCAGAAAACAAGCTTTTTTGTTTATACTCCTAACCTTCCAAGAGAACAAATGCATATAGGATGGATTAAAATTTCTACTTTTGCCTGTAAATAACAGCCTAATGAAAGTTTCGGGATTTTCCTTTATCAGAAATGCTATAAAATACGACTATCCGATTGTTGAAGCCATAAGCTCAATATTGCCCTTATGTGATGAATTCATTGTTGCAGTAGGTAAATCGGAAGATGAAACCCGCAAATTAATTGAAAGCATTAAGTCAGATAAAATAAAAATTATTGATACCATTTGGGATGACAGCTTACGTGAAGGAGGGAAAGTACTTGCTGTTGAAACCGATAAAGCATTTGATGCAATAGCAGCCGACAGTGACTGGGCTATATATATACAAGGTGATGAAGTACTTCACGAAAAATATCTGCCGGCACTGAAAGAAGGGATGGAAAGATGGCAGAATGATCAGAAAGTTGAAGGATTACTATTGAATTATTTGCACTTCTATGGATCGTATGATTTTGTTGGTGATAGTCGCAGATGGTATCGCAGAGAAGTGAGGATAATACGGAATGACAAAACGATAAGATCATATCGTGACGCACAGGGTTTTAGGAAAGATGGTCGTCAGCTTAACGTAAAACGGGTCAATGCATCTATGTATCATTACGGGTGGGTAAAACCTCCTGAAGCGCAGCAAGCAAAGCAACAGTCATTTAACAAGTTATGGCATAATGATGAGTGGGTAGAAAAGAAAGTTCCTAAGGTTGATTCCTTTGATTATTCCAACATAGATTCACTCTCACATTTCACTGAATCACATCCGGCAGTAATGGAAGCAAGGATAAAAACGCTGAATTGGAATTTCACTTTTGATCCAAGTAAGAAAAGATTACCACTTAAATCACGTTTCTTGCATAGTATTGAATCATTCACAGGATGGCGTCCCGGTGAATACAGAAATTACCGCTTAATTTGAACCCCAGCCATTAAAGAACGTTTTAATGTCTGTATCGTTCAATTTGTTATTTTTGTGTCGAAATAAACAATAATAGTATGAACTTAAAAGAAATTATGGCTATTGCCGGGAAACCCGGACTTTTCAAGATGATCGCTCAGGCAAAGAATGGTATCGTTGTTGAATCGATCATTGATGGTAAAAGATTACAGGCTTTCACTAATGATAAAATCAGCACGCTTGAAGAAATAAGCATCTACACAGAGTCTGATGATATGCCATTAAGACAAGTACTGCGCACCATGTATGAAAAGCTTGAAGGTAAGCCAGCTCCTGAAAATAAAGGGGATAACACCAGGATAAAGCAATTCTTTGGTGAAGTACTTCCTGAATATGATAAGGAAAGAGTATATGTATCGCATATGCAAAAGATCATCAGTTGGTATAACTTGCTTCTTGATCATGATTTGAAAGATATGCTAACTGAAGAAGCAGCAACTGAAGAAGAACCGGCACAAGATACCGCAGTAACAGAAGAGTCTGCACCTGAAACCATTAAGGAGAAAGCTGCTGCTAAACCTGTAAAAAAAGCAGTTCATACTGAAGAAACTGAACCTGAAGTTAAAGAACCTAAACCTGCAGTCAAAAAGACAAAGGCTCCCGGCTCAGCAAAGAAAACAAAAGACACCGAATAATTATAGAGTCCGTATTTATTACGGACTTTTTTATAACTTTATAATTCATCTTATCAATATGAAGAAGTACATCTCGGATTTTACAGTAGTAAAAAACACTCAGCTTAATAGTAAGCACAGCTTGCTTGAACTCAGAGCTTCTTCTCCGTTACCTGAAATATTACCAGGACAGTTTGTTGAAGTCAAAGTTGATGATTCTGAAACTACATATCTGCGCCGGCCATTCTCTATTCATAGAATAAACCGCGAAAAGAACACCATGCACCTGCTTATTAAAATTGTTGGGGATGGTACAAGAACGCTTGCTGCTTTAACTGAAGGGAAATCGGTGAATATCATGTTCCCTCTGGGCAAAGGATTCAGTTTACCCAAAAAGAAGAAAGTACTTCTCGTGGGTGGAGGTTGCGGAGTAGCTCCATTATATTTCTTAGCCGAAAGTCTCTTCAAAAATGGAAATGACGTTAGTGTTTTAATTGGCGGAAGAACAAGTGAAGATCTGTTACTTGCAGATGAATACCGAAAGTTTGGCAGTGTTTATCTGGCTACTGAAGATGGAAGTGAAGGTGAAAAAGGAATGGTAACTGCACATTCGCTCATTAAAGGGAAAATAGAAAATCAGACTGATTATTCTGATATTCAAGAAACCAATACAAAATTTGATAAGATCTATTGTTGCGGACCCGAAGGTATGATGAGAGCTATAGCACACCATGCTGAACAGATTAACGTTGATTGTGAAGTTTCACTTGAGAACACAATGGCATGTGGAATCGGAGCATGTTTATGCTGTGTGGTAGAAAGCACATCGGGGAATATATGTGTGTGCACCGAAGGCCCGGTATTCGATAGTAAGAAGTTGAAGGGCTGGACTAAGGAAATTGAAGAAGGATGCTCGTTAGATTAACCGAAGTAAAAAATACTAAATATAAAATTTAAGAATATAGAAAATGGCTGATCTTCATGTAAACATACACAATCTCAAACTAAAGAACCCTGTAATGACTGCTTCAGGGACTTTTGGATATGGAAGAGAATTTGATGATTTCATTGATGTAAATGCGCTGGGTGGTATTGTGGTAAAAGCCACAACATCAAAACACAGAGAAGGTAATCCCTATCCTCGCATGGCTGAAACTCCCATGGGAATGTTAAATGCCGTTGGATTACAGAATAAAGGTGTTGATTATTTTGTTAATGAAATTTATCCTAAACTAACCAGTTACACAACGAATGTTATTGCCAATGTATCTGACTCAACTATTGAAGGATATGTGCGTGTTGCTGAGCAGATGAACAAGCTTGACCATATTGCAGCCATTGAATTAAATATCTCCTGTCCTAATGTAAAAGAAGGAGGTATGGCTTTCGGAACAAACTGTGCTTCAGCAATGTCAGTCACAAAGGCAGTGAGAGAAGTCTATAATAAAACGCTTATAGTAAAATTATCACCGAATGTCACTAGCATTGCTGAAATAGCTGTTGCAGTAGAAGAAGCAGGTGCTGATGCAGTATCCTTAATCAATACACTCTTAGGCATGGCAATAGATTCAGAAAAACGGCGTCCCATTCTTTCAACAATTACAGGAGGACTTTCAGGACCTGCTGTAAAACCTATTGCACTAAGAATGGTATGGCAAGTTTCGAGAGCTGTTAAAATACCCGTAATTGGATTGGGAGGTATAGCAACTGCTGCTGATGCAATTGAATTCTTACTGGCAGGTGCTTCAGCAATTCAAGTTGGTACATCCAACTTCATAGACCCTACAACAACCATAAAGATTATCAAGGGTCTTGAAGAATATCTAAACCGTCATAATATAGAAAAGATATCAGAACTCACTGGTGCTCTGATAGTTTAATACTAATCGGTAAATTTATCAGAGTACATTGCTACTTCATTGGCTACTATCCTATTGTAATCAAAAGCGAGTGTTTGATAATTGACTGCGTCGACAATAGTCCCGATAACACATAATCCACCTGTGAAGAAATAAAGGATTCCCATTCCAATTTGATTAATGAGAAAACGGTGAATTCCTGCAACTCCCAGTAATCCAATTAAGCAGGTTAACAGTATAAGTTGAGGATCTCTTCGGCGTGAACGGTAGATAGTTGCAAACTGCATTGCTTGTTTATCAGAGTAATCTTTTATGATTGACTGAACATGATTTAATTCCATCCCTTGTAACTCAGGAAGATGTAAAAGTGCATTTGCCATGGTGTTGATTGTTTTGGTGTGATTAAAGATTAGGTTATAAATTGTTATAATTATAATTGATTGTTACTGGTTAATGATTCAGAATATTCAATTGGAACTTTAGTAGAAACTGCGCTTTTAAGTAAAGTAATGATTCTATATAAGAGCATCACGACAGCAAACCAACCTAATGGATGTGCATTAAAAGATGCCACAAGGTTACCATGAAAAAGCCAGGATATTGAATGACCTAAACCACATCCGGGACAAAATCCAAGACCTAGCATTTTAAAAGGGCAAAGACTGGCATGCTCATCAACAGGTGACATAGTTGCAAATACTATAAGTGCAACGATCCAAACGGTTACCTCAAAATATTTATGAAAACAAACTATTGAAAACTCTATTACTGATCTCTTCATGATTAAATATCACTAAAAAATATTAAAACTTTCAGTGTTATTTCACTGTTAAGTAACATTCCCTTGTAATTCAGACGCACTTGATCATAAATGGTTACAGTATAAAGGTAAGATATTTACTTATTCTAACGGGGTATATACTGATAATTGACTTCGCAAAATTATTTAAACGTATGGAGCAAAATGAATAAAATAAATTTGTACCTTTGCCGGCCATTTCGAGGTACCATAAAGTAGTTCCCAGTGAAAAATTATACTCATTTATATTTCTGAAAATCAAATGATTATTTAAACAAATTTTCAGAACAAACAAACATTTAATTAATTATTTCAACAATGTCAATCGCTAAATTAAGAAATATTGGAATAGCTGCTCATATTGATGCAGGAAAAACAACCACCACTGAACGTCTCCTTTTCTTTACAGGAGTCAACAGGAAAGTTGGAGAAGTGCATGATGGTCAGGCTACAATGGATTTTATGAAACAAGAACAGGAACGTGGTATCACGATTGCTTCTGCTGCCATCAGTTGTTTTTGGGAAGACCATCAAATCAATATTATTGATACCCCCGGACATGTTGATTTTACAGTTGAAGTTGAACGTTCACTTAGGGTTATTGATGGAATGGTAGCATTGTTCTGTGCTGTTGGAGGTGTTGAGCCACAGAGTGAAACAGTATGGAATCAAGCTGAAAGATATAAAGTTCCCCGTATTGCTTTTATTAATAAAATAGATCGCACAGGTGCTGATTTCTTCGAGGTAGTTAATCAGATGAATCAGAATCTTGATGCACGCGCTGTTGCTTTTCAGATTCCTGTAGCTCAGGAGGAAGACTTTGAATCTCTTATTGATTTGATCTCACAGAAGATGTACACATTTGACGGTAAAGACACTATTGTTAGTGAAATTCCTGAAAATATGGCAGAAAAAGCAAATTACTACCGTCAAATACTACTGGAAAAGATCTCTGAATTCAACGAAGAAATTCTTGAACTCTTTCTTGAGGATAAAGAGGTTCCTATTGATCTGTTGAAAGAAGCTTGTCGTGATGCTACACTCAAATTATTGATTACTCCTGTATTTGGAGGAGCCTCTTATAAGAATAAAGGTATCTCTCAACTCCTGGATGCAGTTGTTGATTATTTACCTTCACCAATTGATAAAGGTGCTGTTATAGGTATTGATGTTGATGATCCTGAAAAAGCCCGTCAAAGAAATCCTTCACCAAAAGAACCTTTCTCGGGACTTGCATTTAAGCTTATCCATGATCCTTATGTTGGTCAACAGACATTTGTCAGGATCTACTCAGGTACTGTAAAAAACGGAATGCAGATAATGAATCCTACTAAGGGAAAACCTGAACGTATTGGACGAATTATGAGGATTCATGCAAAAGATCGTGAAGAAGTACATGAAGCAGGACCAGGTGATATTGTTGCATTAATCGGACTCAAATACACCAAGACCGGTGATACATTGTGTGATATGGATCACCAACTCTACCTTGAATCAATTCATGTTCCACCAAGTGTTATTGAATTGAAAATTAATCCTGTAAGCAGGAAAGATCAGGGGAAATTGGGTGAAGCACTTTCCAAACTTATTAATGAAGATCCTTCATTTCATGCTCGTTTTGATGAAGAGACTGAAGAGACTGTAATTGCCGGAATGGGTGAGTTACACTTAGAGATATTGGTTGACAGGTTAAAAACTGAATTTGGAGTAGAAGTTATTGTTGGAGAACCTTCAGTTGCATTCCGCGAAACGATTACCCAGGAAGTTGAAGTTGAGTATCGTCATTCAAAACAAACCGGTGGTAAGGGACAATTTGCCCAAACTTATATGCGAATTGAGCCTAATGAAGGCAAAGGCTATGAATTTATAGATAAGATTAAAGGTGGTTCAATCCCTGCAGAATATGTAACATCAGTAAACAAGGGTATCGTTAAAACGATGGCCGATGGAGTACTGGCAGGTTTCCCTGTAGTTGATGTTAAGGTTGTTTTACTCGATGGACAATTCCATCCGGTGGATTCATCTGATTTTGCTTTCCAGATTTGTTCTTCTATATGTTTCAAACAAGGTTTCATGAAAGCTACTCCTGTTCTCCTTGAGCCGGTTATGAAGATTGAGATCAACACACCTGATGAATATATAGGCGATATAGTAGGTAACCTCAATAAGCGTCGTGGAAAAGTTGAAAGTATGCGTCGTCATCGCAAAGGATCACAAAAACTTAATGGTCTTGTGCCTTTGATGGAGATGTTTGGTTATGCTACTTCCTTGAGAAATCTTTCAAGTGGAAGAGCAAACTATTCAATGGAATTCTTCCAATACATGCCTGTTACTAAAGCTGTTCAGGAAGAAGCATTGAAAAAGATTGCAGAAAAGAAACGACAAGAAGCAGCCCGTTAAGAGATAAAAGCAGGATATTTCGTTACTTTGCCAAAAAAAGTAAATGAACATTCTTTTATTGGGTTCCGGTGGAAGGGAACATACATTAGCATGGAAGATTGCACAAAGCAAACTTACTACCAAACTGTATATTGCACCCGGTAATGCAGGAACTGCACAATGCGGTAGCAACATATCGTTGAATCCCAATGACTTTAAAGCTGTATCAGATTTTGTTCTTGAACATGATATATCTCTTGTTGTAGTTGGTCCCGAAGAGCCACTTGTTAATGGTATCTATGACTATTTCAAAAACGATGAAAAGCTCAGCAAGATAGCTATAGTGGGTCCTTCAAAGTCAGGTGCACGACTTGAAGGAAGCAAGGATTTCGCTAAGGATTTTATGCAGCGACATTCAATCCCAACTGCTTCATATAAAACATTTAATTCTAGTCAAATAGAGGATGCAGAAGATTATCTTCGTAAAATGCATCCTCCTTTTGTGCTTAAAGCAGATGGTCTTGCAGCAGGAAAAGGTGTCATAATTGTTGACAACCTGGATGAAGCCATTCAGCATATTAATGAAATGCTCATCAACAAGCAGTTTGGTGCTGCGTCTGACAAAGTAGTTATTGAACAGTTTCTTACCGGTATAGAACTCTCAGTATTTGTTTTAACTGATGGAACTGACTGGGTGCTGTTACCTGAAGCTAAAGACTACAAACGAATAGGTGTTGGTGATTCAGGTCCTAACACCGGAGGTATGGGCTCTATATCTCCTGTTCCTTTTGCCGATGAATCTTTTATGAATAAGGTGAAGGATCTCATTATCAAACCAACGATCAGTGGGTTAAAGAAAGATCAAATTGACTATAAAGGGTTCATCTTCTTTGGTCTTATTAATGTTGGTGGCGATCCGTATGTTATTGAATATAATGTGCGAATGGGTGATCCTGAAACAGAATCTGTTATTCCTCGTATTAAATCGGATCTGGTCGAATTACTCCTTGCTTGTGCAAATGATAGTCTATCAGGAAAATCTATTCAGATAGATTCAAGAAGTGCTGCAACTGTTATGTTGGTATCGGGCGGTTACCCCGGAAGCTACAAGAAAGGATTTCCTATCACCGGACTTCAAAATAATACAGAACATGGCGTTAAAAGTTATTTATTTCATGCGGGTACATCTTTCAGTCCATCAAATGAAGTTCTTACAGCTGGTGGAAGGGTGATTGCAGTTACTTCATTAGACAATGATCCACATGAGGCACTGAAAAAGTCTTTTGCTACCGTATCAGCAATTCAATATGAAGGCAAGTACTTTAGAAATGATATTGGTCTTGACATTTTAAAGTAACCATATTCTTAAAAATGCTCAAAAAACTAACCAAATCCGGAGAATATACGCACATGTTTATCATTGTGCTCACATTGATTATATATTATCTTACCCCTTCCATAAACTTCCGGTCGCTAGTAGTTAACTTTGATGCAGCCCCTTTTGGTAATTGGATCATTGGACAGACTTCCGCAAATCCACAATTCGTTAAACCAGTCAATATATTATTGATTCTTGGTATTGCACTATATTTCAACAGCATCAGTACTTCGAGTGATATTCTGCCGCGACAATCTTATATAACGGCAAGTCTGGTCACTATTTTCATGCTCTTCTCACCTAATGAATCTTATTTTACCTGTTCACTGTGTGTAGTGCTACTTCTCTCATTTAGTATGGGGAATATGGCCGGGATGTTTGGTCGACAATATCCTTATCTCCAAGTGCTTAATGCAACAATGGCAATTGCAATATCATCAATGATATTTCCATATACCATATTATTCATTTTCTTTGTTTGGTTTGGATTCCTCACTTACAGTGTAAACTCATGGCGCGAATGGGTGATTTCTATTGTTGGACTCGTACTTCCATATACCTATCTATTTTTCGCTTTCTTCTGGAATGATAATTTGGATTTTATACTTAATAGTTACAATAGTCTCTTCAGCAATCTCTCGATAAATTTTTCATTACCGTCAACAGATCAATTAATTACGTTAAGTTTGCTCACACTATTTTACTTGTTGAGTATGTTTAAGTTTATTAGTGAAGCATCTGATAAAATTATAAGCATTCGTAAGAGGATGTGGTTAACTTTTCAGTTTTCATTTATGTGCTTAATTGTAATGGCGTTGAGTGGGAATACTATTTATTTGCTTTTACCTGTAATATATGTACCGCTGGCTTTAATGCTAAGTTATTCGTTACATAATCAGAGAAGAAGCAGAATATACAATGTATTATTGGTGTTGTTGATAGTTTCAATTGTAATTAACCGGTTGTTGAGTTTTTATGCTTAAATGTCGATATTCATTTGCAAATCTCATTGAAGCTGGATCTGATGAAGCTGGCAGAGGATGTTTAGCCGGTCCGGTTTATGCTGCTGCAGTTATCTTACCCCGCCGATATAAAAGTCCATTGCTTAATGATTCAAAAGTATTAACTGCCTCTATTAGAGAAAAGCTGAGATTTGAGATTGAGAGGGATGCAATTTCATGGTGTGTAGCAAGTGTTAGTGCTGAAGTAATTGATGAAATAAACATCCTACAAGCTTCCATCAGGGCAATGCATATAGCAATCAGCGGATTGAAGGTAGTTCCCGAACTGCTGCTAATAGATGGTAACCGTTTTAATCCCTATCCAAATATTAATCACCAGTGCATTATCAAGGGAGATGGATTATACATGTCGATAGCTGCTGCATCTATATTAGCAAAAACGCATCGTGATGAGTATATGCAATCGCTTAGCAATGAATTCCCTGATTATGGGTGGGAACATAATATGGGTTACCCGACACCTGAACACCGAAGGGCTATTTTTACTTATGGATTGACACCATGGCACCGGAAAAGCTTCCATGTTTCAGAACAACTGGAGATGGAATTTGATATGGAAGAAGAAAAGGATACTCTTAGTTACTGAAGTTCAATAGATCTCTGAATATTATTTTTACATAGAGATTCAATTGAGGTGCCATGGAAGTTTGAGTATTAAGGTTGATTTTCATAAAGTGAGCACTCAACCCGGGTTCTAAAGAAATTGAAGGACTGAATTCAAATCGCACACCTGTACTTGCAAACATACCAAACCCAATACCACCCTGTCGTATTTGATACATCTGCTGATTACTGTTTGGGATATAAGGTCTGTTACCATATATATGTACAAGGTCGTACTTCTTTTCACCGATATAGATGGCGTTCTCTTTTACCAGCGTATTATTCATGCTAATACCGGCATCCACTGTTATTCGTGCCATCTTGTTTAGTCCTATGGCGTGCGACACTCCAAGATCTATCAGATTTCTTTCTTCAACACCTCTGATTGGGCATAGACGAATATCCGGTTCTGTTAAATATTCCTTTGGATCAACCTCCACTGTCACAACATCATTTGCCCGTAACTTTACATAATAAAACTGTGCATAAATCCCGGTATGGCAGTTGAAATTATATTTAACAAATAAACCGAATGAAAATGCAGGACTATAACCCATTTTACCGGGATACTCCCTCACAAAGGCAGTGTCATAAAAATCAAGCAGCTTTCTTATTTCATCATACCAATAAGTGTTATTGAAAACATAATCTACGTTGTTTTCATTACCCGGTTTGCCTGAATAAAAATCAGCAGTAGCATT
>JBLMZZ010000025.1:0-14031 GCA_050259095.1 Omnitrophica WOR_2 bacterium
AATTAATTGACTTTGCTGTTAAAAAGTGAATGATTCCACTTCAGCTGACTGAAGTAGGTATACTCAACTCTTATTTTTATTTATTACTAATTGGATCTGTCCATCTAATTTCATAGACATAAAATGCATTAAGCCAAGCTGCAAAGCTTTTTGTTGGTAATTTAAATTCTCCTTTAACTGTTGGATTAGAAATAATAATTCCTCTAGTTTTGAGTGCTTGAAGGGCGTTATTTAAGAAATTCCATACGTTTTTTGCTGCATTTAAAATTTTGTCTTTTTCTGAAATTGCTCTTTCTAATTCAACTGCTAAGGCTCTTAAAATATCAGTAAATGATTGAGTTGAATTTAATTCTATGCTAAGAACCATGAAATTTAGTTTGGTTCCTTTAGAAAATGATCTGCTACCATTTGCAAATTGCTCTACCATTAAAAAAAGAGATGACTTACCTAATCCTCTTTCACCTTCAATTAAGAAGTGTTGTGGGTTACCATATTTTGTTTGATATAAGCTTTGTAAAATTAAATCCAGCTCTTCCTTTCTTCCCCGAAACATTTCCGGGGTTACAATACTGTTTGGTCGAAAAGGGTTAAATCGCATCGGTTGTTATTTTAATTCAGGTATTTACTAAAAATTATTAGGTATTATTAGCAGTTATTAGCAGTTATTAGCAGTTATTAGTAGCTATTAGCTATTATTAGCTGGTATTAGTAAGCAAATCCTTTTATCAGAACTTATTATCAATTAATATGGTTTTTAGCAATTATCATCAAATTGGGGGTTGTTATTGGATTAATGCATATTTACATAATTATAAAGAGGAATTAAGATTACTTTATTGAATCTGGAAGATTTTATCAATCATTATTATCGGAACAAAGATAGATAAATTCTTTTCTATATAGTTAAAACATAAATTTGTATTACATGTAAAAAGCACAATTCTTGAAAGGTATTCTGTGTTAAGATAATCATTAAAGTTGAAATATGGTGCATAGTTTTCGGTACCAAAGTAAAATCTCTCTAGCTTTGATTAAATCTTGTAATCTCACATCGTTAGGAGTGTAAGATTATACCCATTTTTCGATCCTTCATACTATTCCAAAATTTACGCCAAAATATAGCACTTTATTCCAAATTATACGCCGAATTTGTAATTAACAGGATTAGGTAAACATACTATAATCCTGTTATGAAAGTGACGAATGACTTTAACTGGTATTATTCTAATTGACTAATTGCTGGATGCTAATTGTAAGGGATAAATTTTATATATTTGCTTATATAAATTATGTTTTATGAAGTCTATACTTTTATTTTGTTTGATTTTCTTAAACCTCGTTACTTTCTCACAAGGATATCAAATAGCTGATACTACCAAAACATGGAGTACAATATTTGTAGGATATAGTTCATGGATGGTATGTCAATGTGGAGGAACAGAAATTATTAAGTTGAGTGATATTTCTAATTTAGGTGACCAGTATCTGGATGTGTTGGAAACTCATGATTCTTCAAATCAGGAATGGGAAATCAAAGGCCAGCTAAGAGAAGATACTTTGACCCATAAAGTATATTACCGATCATGGGAGACTGATACTGATGGGATGATTTACGACTTTAGTCTTGAACCCGGTGATACAGTGCTTGTCGACAACCATTGGTGGTATTATAATATTGACACAATGATATGCGGAAGTACCGATTTTGTTAATATTAATGGTGAGATGAAGAAGAGAATTTATCTTTTTAGATTAACCAATCCTTATTTTCCGATTGAAATCTGGATTGAAGGAATAGGAAGCAATCTAGGACTAATGTACAGCGGTTCGAATTCTATAGGGATTGGTGGGGGTAGTATAGAACTGCTTTGTTGCACTGAAAATGGCGCTACTTTATGGATGGATTCACTATATGCATGTTGCTATTTGGATACGTTTTACCCTCGTTTTCTCTCATATTCATACGATACAGCCTTTCTCAACACATATTATGAGTATAAAATGCCAATTGATACCGGTAACGCAAATTCTATTCTACTTAGTGGTGAATATATTCCGGAAGGTTTTTCCTTCGATCCAGCGACCGGTATTTTAAGTGGCACACCTTCACAATTAGGCGCGTTCGAGTGTATTATTACTGCTGCAAATCCAGACTACAATTTTCTTACTGACATGGTTTATACTGAGATTGTTGTTGTGCTCCCAACTAATACAAGCAATACAGATAAAGCGGATAACATTAACATATTCCCCAATCCCTTTAATTCTAATGTGAATTTAAAAGTTTCATCCAGTAATGAGAAATATTACCTTGAACTATACACTACTCAAGGCAAACTAGTTAAGGAATTTTCCTTTTCTGAATCAACCAACATAAACCTTAATTACCTGACTCCAGGAATTTATATGGCAAAAGTCATCAATCAGGAAGGGAAGGTTGTTTTGATGGAAAGAATGGTAAAGCAATAAAAAACACCGGAAACCTTTGGTGGCTCCCGGTGCTTTGAGAAGGTTGTTTTGGTTATTTCAGGATGTTTATTTTACTGAGCCTGATTCCATCTTTAGATTCTACTCGTACAATATATAAACCATTAGACCAATTATTGGTGTTGATTTCAAGCTTGCTTGAGTTTACGTTCGATTCAAAAACTTTCTGTCCGGTTTGGTTCAGCACAGAAATATTATATGATGAATTTGTACCTGGTACTTCAACGATGAAGTTATTTGCAGCAGGATTAGGATAGACTTTTAACCCTGATGATAAGCTGAGGTTCTCGGTTCCAACGGTGAAGACTTCGAACTGAGCCCACACTTCTGATCCGAACTGTGTTCCCTGAGCAATGATTGGATTGCCTGATGCAGGAGCTAATCGGAAGAATCCGGCCCCATTACCACAGCATAAACCATTGCCGGCGGCATCATGAATGAAAAAGTCGTAACAGTCGTCGTTATCAATTGTGATATTCTCAGTAATCAGTGTCATAACTTCTGAATATGGTCCACCACTTACTACGGTTTCACCATTGCTGTTTTTGATTTCCCAGGTAACTTCGGCAGGAGCATTATCAGTACGCAATTTCAGCTGAAGATTACGGCCAACTTTGTGGGCTGAATAGAATTGTTGAACGAGTGTGTCGTTCTTAGTATATTCATCCAATCCCTGATTTACCTGATCAACATAGATCTTCAGCACATTAGTATCCTGCATGGTATAGGTGATTTCGGGCAACTCAAGTTGTGCCTTGTCAAGAAAAGCCAAATTACCATTCCACTGATAAGTGTGAATTTCTTCATTATTAATCTGATACTTAATTGACAGGTTGGTGAGGTCATTATTCCCGTTATTACGGATATCTAAGAGTGGTGCAATTGAACTGTTGCAATAACGATCGAGAGAGTTAGGCATCTTGGTAGCTTCCACATCCACATCATAAACTGCTGTGATAGGAGCAAGTTGCAGATTACCCGACTGATAGATTTCTTTAGTAGTAGGATTCTGGATAAAGCTTACAACGCTAAGTTCAGAAAGAGTGTAAACATTTGCAAGTACCCAGTATGACTCAATTATTGCATACTCGCCTGTGTGCATTGGAGTTGGGAGAGAAATGCCTGTCTTTGTAGGAAGCATTTTCTTGAAGACGTTATAAAAGTCTTTTTCACCGTTTGAACCGGGAGCAGTATTAAAATGAATGTGTTTTTCTATAACACCCATATAGGCAGTGATTGGTCCAGTAACATCACTGGTAGCTTCAACAAGCATTGTTACGAAAATAGTATCATTGGTGGCTGAAAGCCTCTGATTGATACTCAATGTAAAAGGTGAAGGAACTGCATAACGATTGGTCACGATACTCATATTACCAGTCCATCCATTTGGATGACCAGTATATACATTACCGTCAATTACTGAATAAGGCACACCAAAACCACTAACACCATAATAACTTACACGTGCGTTAACATCTTCAGTATTATGAAGATACATTGGGTCGTAACCGGGCCAGCTAACATGATAGTTTATGCTGGTCATCTTATCGGCATTTGCAGTTAACCTACTGTGGATGGTTGGGTTGGCTGTAGCACATGGGCCACATGATGCTTGTGTGAAGTGCTCCAACATCACCATTCTTTGTGATTGGGCATATCCAAACGATACCAAAGTTATTAACAATGAGAGTAAAGCTAATTTTTTCATAGTGTGACAGTTAATTACTATTTATTTTCTGCAAAGTAAAACATAAATTATTATTCATTCTTTATTGTTGATAAAAATCCTTTGGAAAATTGTAAATTGATACATTTAAATAATATATCTTTGCCATGAAAAATTAGAGCTTTATTTTAAGAAAAGATTAATTTTCGCAATAATTAGCACGTTTTTTGTAGTATTCTTTGTTTAAGAAAACTAATATTCTATGAAAAAAACATTACTCTTTATAACACTTTCACTTATTTTCATCTCTGGAGTTTTTGCTCAAAAGCTCATTATTAAAGATAAAGCCGGAGTTGATATCACAGGAACCACTATTGAACTGGCAGCTGTTTCAGCAGATGCTGTTGCTTCATGTAAGCTGGATGTGCTTAATAATACAGCCGCTCCTATGAATGTTAAGGTCAGGAAATATGAAATTGCAATGTTACCTGCAATAGATCCTGAAATTGGTTACGGCCTTACAATGTGCTGGGCTCAATGTTATCCTCCCAATGTATTTGAAGTTCCTATGGAACTGCAAATCGGGCCTAATGGTGTTTGTCCTAATTTTGAAGGTGATTTAACTTATCCTGCCGGTACTTTAGGAACAGTGACTGTTAAATTTGTATTCTTTGATATTGATAATCCAAAAGATACAAGCTTTGTAGTGGTAAATTACAATATTGGCAATGTTGGACTTAAAGAAAATCAATTTAGCCGTGCAGTTGTTTCCAATGCTTATCCTAACCCTGCAACCACAACAGTTTATTTCGATTATAAGGTTCCTGCATCAGCCCCTAGCGCTAAGATTAAAGTTAGTAACCTGCTTGGAACAACAGTAAATGTAATTGATTTGAGCTCGAAAGAAGGCAAAGCAACCTTGAATGTTAGCGATTTAAAAAATGGTGTATATTTTTATTCTTTAATGATAAATAATTCAGCAGCGGTCACACGAAAATTCGTTGTTAACCGTTAATAAGATACTTGTTTAACTTGGATTACTTGTTTAGCTTAATGTGTCAAAAACCCCGGTTCAACCGGGGTTTTTACATTTATACGGTGTAAGAAGGTAAAGCCCATCTGCAATTTACAGCTGGCGCCCTCTATTGTTTGCAGTTCTTATCCTCTCTGATTTGTAGTTCTCACGTAATCAACCATATCATCAACATCAAGGTCTAACATTTCTTACTCTCAATAATTAGCAGTTCAAACCCTCAGTAATTTTCTGTTCTACACCCGGTAGTTTACAATGTGCCTGTTACCGGATGTTTAGGTGTTTTGCTTTGTGTAGATTAAGGTATGATCCTGGTAGTAAGGTTGCAAAATAATATAGGCTGTCTCAAAAGGGCAGCCTTTTTTATGCTCATTATCAGTTCACAATTTACGAGATAAAAAACATTTATAACATAAGGGGATACCAATAGTTTAGAAGCATTCAAGGATAACAACAATACCAACCATTATTTATTGATGCTTCAATGACACTTAGTGTACAGTTAGAGTAATGATACCATACAGTAACGCTACAAGAAAGCTAGACTAACTCTAGAGTAACTGTATAGTAACCGTAGAGTAACTATAGATTAACCAATAATCAATCATCCCTAACTATACAAAATAAATTTAAGAATGATCCAAAAATACAGGCAAAAAGAAAAGGCCACCCTTTGGGGACAGCCTTTCACAATGTGGTTATATAGATTAATGAAAAGAGATCAGCCGGTTAATCAGCTGAACAAACTGGTTATTTGCTTTCAAGTGTGAGTGAATGCTTAGTTAAAGCCTTCCTGATAGTGTCAACGTAGTTTTCATCCTCCCATGCAAACAGATCAACTTTCTTGAAATTGTGAGTCTTACCATTAATCTCCTTAGTATAAGTATCACCATTCTGGTAGTAAACTTCAACTTCTACATCCTTATGATGTGTTCTGCCGAAGTGACCATAAGTTGCGGTAGGTAAATAAATTGGGTTACGAAGGCCGAAGCGTTTAATGATAGCATAGGGCCTTAAATCAAAGATCTCATCAACAATTTTAGCTATTTGGTTGTCGGGGATCAGATTACCGTCTTTGTCAGTTACTTTAGATGAATTGTAAGTGTTTACATAAAGACCGACAGGTTTAGCAACACCAATAGCATAAGCTATCTGCACAAGGACCTCCTCAGCAACACCGGCTGCAACAAGATTTTTAGCTATATGACGTGCAGCATAAGCAGCTGAGCGGTCAACTTTTGAAGGGTCTTTACCAGAGAAAGCACCACCTCCGTGAGCTCCTTTGCCTCCATAAGTATCCACAATAATCTTACGACCAGTTAGGCCTGTATCACCATGCGGTCCGCCAATTACAAATTTGCCGGTTGGATTCACATAAAGCATATAATCATCCTGGAATAATTTTTGAACATATTCAGGTTGATCTTCAATTGAACGGGGAATAAGAATTTCCCTGATATCTTTAGTAATCACATCCTGCATTAATTTATCACGTTGCTCATCGGGCAATGTAATGTCGGCAAAATCATCATGCTGGGTTGAAATAACAATAGTATCAATCCTAATGGGTTTATTATTATCGTCGTATTCAACAGTCACCTGCGATTTGCTGTCGGGGCGGAGGTAAGTCATATACTTGCCTTCCTTACGTATTTCAGCAAGTTTTTGCAGAAGGATGTGAGCTATTTCGATGGGCATGGGCATTCGGTTTTCCATGTCGTTATTGGCATAGCCGAACATCATTCCCTGATCGCCAGCTCCCTGGTCTTCGGGATTTTCTCTATTAACTCCGCGACTTATATCCGGAGATTGTTCATGAATGGTTGAAATGATTCCGCATGATTCAGCTTCAAAATGATATGCATTGTCATTATATCCTATCTCCTTGATTGTGCGTCGTACTATTTTTTGAATATCGACATAACCGTCTGTAAGAACCTCACCGCTACAAACAGCAAGACCTGTGGTAACAAGTGTTTCGCAAGCTACTTTAGAATTCTGATCGTACCTGAGGAATTCATCAAGCAGGGCATCTGATATCTGATCGGCTACCTTATCGGGATGCCCTTCAGAAACTGATTCTGATGTAAATAAATAGGCCATTGATTTATAGAATTATTTAGTTAAGCATTAATAAATTGGAGGAGATTTGAAAGGCAGGATTTGCTTTAGCATTTTTTTACATGGTTGCAATCAATCAAATCTCTCCATCGCAGATAATCTGCGTTGCAAAAATAATAATAATTTTAATGAAGGAGCCTTTACTTTTTATTATTGTTTCGGGTAAGTTTTTGGAATACGTTTTCGAGTGTACTTTCTTCTTTTTGCATTGAGAGTACAGTAAGGTGATGATCTACAGCAAACTTAAATATTTCTTGTCGTACATCAAGATTTTTTTCAGCTTCAAAGATCCAGGTTGTTGCACCGGCTTTCTTAACTTGTTTTACTCCTTTTATCTTTTTCAATAATTCAATATCCACGCTTTTGTCGAATTCAGCAAGTACATGGTCAGAATTACCCATTGAATGGAGCAGGTTTTTAGGTGTATCATCGGCTACTATTTTCCCTGAATTAATGATGATAGTACGAGTGCAAACAGCTTCAACCTCCTGCATTATATGAGTTGATAAAACAACAGTTTTTTGCTTGCCAATTTCAACGATCAGATTACGGATATCAATTAATTGGTTTGGATCGAGGCCTGAAGTTGGTTCATCAAGAATCAGCACTTCGGGATCATGAACAAGAGCAATTGCCAGGCCCACTCTTTGGCGGTAACCTTTAGAGAGGGCTCCTATTTTCTTTTTACGTTCGGCATTAAGACCAGTAAGTTCCATTATTTCATTAATGCGCTTAGTTTTACCAGTGCCTAGATGATGAAGACCGCTAATAAATTCAAGGCATTCGCGTATATACATATCGGTATAAAGCGGGTTATTCTCAGGAAGGTAACCTACTTTTTTACGTATTTCGAGCGACTCTTCCCTTATATTATGTCCATATACTGTAACATCGCCTGAGGTAGGAGGGATGAAGCAGGTTATGATCTTCATGAGAGTTGATTTACCGGCCCCATTGGGACCAAGAAGACCAACTATTTCGCCGGGCTTAATACTGAAAGACACATTATCAAGAGCAAGTTGAGTGCCGTAGCGTTTGGTAATTTTTGAAACAACGATAGACATAGACATAAAAATATCCGCAAAATTAGTCAAATTTGGATGAAGGGAATTGATAATTTTGCAGATAGTACATCGGTAGATCTTTTTCAATAAATAATTGTTTACAAATTTGTTAAATACAAAATTAACTTCTACCTTTGCACCCCTTTTAGAAAGAAAAGACTGTTTTGAACGGCCGTAACCTGACAATGCAGAGCCCTTTTAAAAAAGGAGCCAACCGAATATCTTGAGTATTCTCATGCCCGTGAATATTGAAGGTACGCCCGGTTTATTATTATTTTTAAGTGTTAATATAAACAAAATGGATACATTAAGTTATAAAACATTGTCAGCTACCCCCGACAACATCCAGAAGAACTGGGTATTGGTGGATGCAGACGGACAAACGCTTGGACGGTTGTCGAGCAAAGTTGCCAATATATTAAGGGGCAAGTATAAAACCAATTATACACCAAACCTTGATTGTGGTGACTACGTAATTGTAATTAATGCCGAGAAGATAAAACTTACGGGCAAAAAGATGAGTGATAAGGTGTATGTAAGGCATACAGGATTTCCAGGTGGACAGCGTTTTAGTACACCATGGGAAATGATGCAGAAATACCCTGAGCGTGTTATAGAACAAGCTGTACGTGGAATGCTCCCATCAAATAAGTTAGGAGATGCCATTTATCGTAATCTTAAAGTTTATGTGGGTTCAGAGCATCCTCATCAGGCTCAGCAACCTCAATTGATTAATCTAAATTCAATTAAATAGTATGGAAGTGATCAACACTCTTGGCAGAAGAAAAACTGCTGTAGCCCGTATATATCTTAAAGATGGTAACGGTGCTATAACCGTTAACGGTAGAGATTATAAAGAATACTTTCCGACAGGAACATTACAATATGTAGTGACTCAGTCACTGGAAGTTGCCAATTCACTTGGTAAATACGACATTAAGGTTAATCTTGATGGTGGTGGTATTAACGGTCAGGCTGAAGCACTTCGTTTAGCTATCTCAAAGGCGCTATGCGAGATCAATAATGAGTTCCGTCCTCCTCTTAAGGCTAAAGGACTTCTCAGAAGAGATCCACGTATGGTTGAAAGGAAAAAACCGGGACAGAAGAAAGCCCGTAAAAAATTCCAGTTCAGCAAGCGCTAATCACTATTGGTGTTTAGTATCTAAATTGGCAGGACCTCGCTTATATTGCATTGCAGCATAGTGGGCTACCAGTCAATTGATTTTGACAGAATGTAAACAAATAACAAAAAAATTAAATGGCAAGAACAAATTTTGATGAATTACTGGATGCCGGTTCACATTTCGGGCATTTAAAACGTAAATGGAATCCTAACATGGCTCCTTATATTTTTATGGAGCGTAATGGCATTCACATTATAGATCTTTATAAAACAATCGCCAAGATTGATGAAGCTGCTGCAGCAATGAAGCAGATCACCAAATCGGGCAAGAAAGTATTATTTGTTGCTACAAAAAAACAAGCTAAGGAAATAGTTGCCGAGCATGTTAAGAGTGTTGGAATGCCTTATGTTACTGAACGTTGGCCAGGTGGTATGCTGACTAACTTTGCTACAATCCGCAAAGCAGTTCGCAAAATGTCTTCTATCGATCGTTTGATGGCAAGTACAAGTTATGAGAACATATCAAAACGTGAGCGTTTACAAATTGCCCGCGAGCGCGCTAAACTGGAAAAGAACCTTGGTTCAATCGCCGATTTAAGTCGTCTGCCTGCTGCACTTTTTGTAGTTGATATTATTAAAGAACATATTGCCGTTGCTGAAGCTCGTAAACTTAATATACCCACTTTCGCAATTGTTGATACTAATTCTGATCCTAATCAGGTTGACTTCCCAATACCTGCCAATGATGATGCTTCAAAATCAATTTCATTGATCGTAAGCAAAATGGTTCAGGCAATTGAAGAAGGTTTAATGGAACGCAAGATTGATCGTGATAAACGTGACGAAGAAAAAGAAGACGCTCTTGGTAATAAACTAGGTCGTAATTATGATCTTGATGAAGACGAAGACGAAGACACTGTTGCCGGTACAGAACGCTTGAGAGCTAAACCAGTTTCTGCTGAAGAAGGTGGTTCTGAAGGTGGTAGAGGTCGTAAACCTCTTGCACGTAAGCCATTAGGCAAAAAGCCGGGTGGTGGTCCACGTAAATAAAATGTACAATAATTAACTGATTTATTTTTTATGGCAAATATTACTGCTGCAGACGTTAATAAGCTTCGTCAAATGACGGGAGCAGGTATGATGGACTGCAAAAAAGCTTTACAGGAAAACGACGGAGATTTTGAAAAAGCAATCGATTATCTTCGCAAAAAAGGACAGAAATTAGCCACTAAGCGTGCTGATAAAGATGCTAATGAAGGTATCGTTCTGGCCCGTACTAACGATGCTCATAATTTTGGAGTGATCTTTATGCTGAATTGCGAAACTGACTTCGTAGCTAAAAACCAAGAGTTTGTAAACTTTACAAATTCACTTATGGCAAAAGCTATTGAGAAAATGCCTGCTAATGCTGAAGAATTTAAAGCTCTTGACCTGAATGGCCGTAATATTGGAGATAACATTACTGAAATGATTGGTAAGACCGGTGAAAAAATGGATCTTGCTCATTTTGAAGTAATCAATGCACCTTCGGTATTTGCATATAACCATCCGGGTAACCGCCTTGCTACACTCCTTGGAATGAGCAAGAACAGTATTGATGGTATTGAACAAGCCGGACATGAGATTGCTATGCAAATAGCTGCTATGGCTCCTGTTGCTGTTGATAAGGATGATGTTCCTTCCGATATCATTGAACGTGAAATCGAGATTGGTAAAGAACAGGCACGCGTTGAAGGTAAACCTGAGGATATGGTTGAAAAGATCGCTTTAGGTAAACTTAATAAGTTCTATAAAGAAAATACTCTCCTTAATCAGGAATTCGTTCGTGATAACAAATTTTCTGTTCGCGAATATTTGAATAAAGTAAGTAAAGACCTCACCGTTACTTCATTTAAACGTTTTATGCTTGGTGCATAAGCGAATATCCGGAGTTTATCATTAAACAAAAATAGCCATCGTGAGATGGCTATTTTTGTTTAAGTAGAAATAATTTATTGAAGCATTGATTTCACAAGCATTGCAATGGTTTTACTCTCGGCTTTCCCTGCAAGTTTTTGGTTAGCAGCATTTACTACCTTACCCATATCTTTCATACCCGATGCTCCCATTTCTTTGATAAGTTCTCCGATATATGCTTTTAATGCTGTTTCATCCATTTGTGAGGGCAAATAAGCAGAGATAATATCGGCCTGAAATGTTTCAGTATCTTCAAGATCTTTACGACCTTGCTGATGATAGATTTCAGCGGTTTCTTTACGTTGTTTTACAAGCTTCTGGAGTATCTTTATTTCTGCATCTTCAGTAACCTGTCCGCCACTGCCTTCGCTGGTAACAGCAAGGAGCAATGCCGATTTAACAGCCCTCAGGGCTTCGAGCTTTTCCTTTTCACGGGCAAGCATCGCTTTCTTGATATCTTCGTTAATTCTTTCTGTTAAGCTCATATTAATCAACATTATCGTGAAGAAACGAATTGTTCTGTTTCATTTCAACACCATTCTCATTTTTAATTAACGTATAGCGTGATACTTCTGTTTCAGATGATGGAGAAGGATCATGCAGTTCAACCTTACGACGTAAATAAGCAGGTTGTTTCTCTAACTCAGCCAGTCCTTCGGCAGTTTTAATCTTAAGACTCATCTCTTCAAGTTTTTGAGCACGGTCTTTCATCAACTCCTCCTGCTTTGCTTCGAGATCTTTCGAGTCATTTCTAAAAGTCTTTAGAAAATCAAAACCGGGTTGTGACTTCTTTTCAGTTACAGTAACTTGTTCAGGTGGCTTGGGGGTTGGATTAAATGCTTTTATACTATTATCAAATTCAAAGGTAAAAACACGCTGATCTTCCTTTTTCTCAGTAGCATCACTGCGATTAATAAATACCGGTTCCGATTGGATTTCTTCAACTTTGGTTATCAGATGTACTTCATCAATCTCAGGGATTGGGTCAATTTGCTTTGGAGTTTCAGTTTTGAGTTTGTTCTCGTTGAGCACATGAATGATCTTCTCAGTGTCTTCCTGATTCTTATTTTTTGAATCAAAACCGGTAGCAATAAGTGTAAGACTAATCTTGTCACCTAATGAGTCATCATTACCGTTACCCCAGATAATATCAGCACTTGAGCCTGCTTCATTCTGAATATAGTCAGTAATTTCCATTACTTCATCAAGCGTAATTTCAGCATTTCCTGAAGCAATATAGAGTAGTATGTTGCTGGCACCTTTAATATTTGCATCATCAAGCAGGGGAGAAGTCATAGCCATTTGAACAGCCTCAAGAGCTCTGTTCTCACCGCTTGCAACACCTGAACCCATGATTGCCTTGCCGCTCTCTTTCATTACAGTTTTAACATCTTCAAAATCGACGTTAATATAACCGGTAACGGTGATGATTTCGGCAATGCCTTTTGCAGCAACAGTAAGTATATTATCAGCTTTGTTGAATGCCTCAGAAAGCTTTAAATCGCCTTCAAGTTCCCGAAGTTTGTCATTGCATATAATAAGAAGAGTATCTACTGACTTACGAAGTTCATCTATACCTGCACGAGCTTGTTGTGCGCGTTTCCTTCCTTCAAAAGAGAATGGAATTGTGACAATCCCTACTGTTAGGATACCTAATTCACGTGCAAGAGATGCAATAACAGGAGCAGCACCAGTGCCAGTTCCACCACCCATACCGGCAGTAATAAAGACCATACGGGTATTGTTTTCCAACAACTTCCTGAACTGATCTATATTTTCATTTGCAGAATCTCTTCCAACCTGAGGAATAGAGCCTGCGCCCAGGCCTTTCTTTCCTAATTGTATCTTCACTGGGACAGGGCTGGTATCAAGTGCTTGACAGTCAGTGTTGCATATGATGAAGTCCACTCCTCTTATACCCTGTTTGAACATATGGGTAACAGCATTGCTACCTCCGCCTCCCACACCTATAACTTTAATAATAGATGATTGGTTCTTTGGCATTTCAAATTTCAGCATCTCAGGCATATTTTGATCTCTAAATTTACTTGTTAAATAGTCTTTTTTTTTCTAATCTCTCTGATTTTTATCAACATTCGTAATGTTAATATCTTTAAACTCCGTCTTCTTCAAAAAACTTCTTAATCTTGTCGAGAAACGATTTGGAAGGCTTGGGTGCTTTAGGAGCTTTGACTTTATCAGTCTTATCTTCTTTGCCCGGTTTATCATTTTTAACCATCTCTTTCTCGTATCTCTGAAGGCCAATAATTACCAGCCCAATACCTGTTGAATACATGGGACTTGCCATTTCATCGGGGGTACCGGGAGCCAGATGTTCATTGGGGTAACCGATTCTTGTGTCAATACCTGTTATAAATTCAGTTAGCTGAGTTATATGTTTGAGCAATGCTCCACCACCTGTAAGTACAATACCGGCAATAAGTTTCTTCTCATACCCTGAGTTCTTTATCTCAAAATGAATATGTTCTATAATTTCTTCCATTCTTGCCTGGATAATACTTGCAAGATTTTTAAGGGTAATTTCCTTTGGAGGCCTTCCGCGTAAGCCAGGAATTGCAAC
>JBLMZZ010000026.1:0-2946 GCA_050259095.1 Omnitrophica WOR_2 bacterium
TTTTTGATTTTGGGCGGGTGCTGTTAAATATTGATCCAAGGCTTACTCAAATTGGCCTTGCAGAACTCGGTTATCGTCCCGATGATGAAAGTAAAGGAGCTAAAGATGATGCCATTGTAACAAATCTTGAATCAGGCAAAATCAGACCGGATGAATTCATCTCTTCTGTGCTTTCTGTTGTTACTGAGACAGCAACCAGTAATGATATTATTCGGGTTTGGAATGCTATGTTGCTTGATTTTCCTGAAAAGCATGTTAAGACTTTACTCAAACTCAAACAAAACTACCGTATATTTCTCCTTTCGAATAGTAATCAAATACATTACGACTTTTATATACGGAGCTTTAGAGAAACATATGGGTTTGAACTATCGTCTTTATTTGAAAAGATGTGGTTCTCTTTTCAACTTGGAATGATTAAGCCCAACGTAGAGATATTTGAGTACATCCTAAGAGATGCGAATATCCTGGCTTCAGAAACTCTCTTCGTTGATGATACATTAATGCATATTGAATCGGCCCGCAAAACCGGCATCAGGGGTTTTCATCTTGATGCTGATAATGATATCAGTGATCTCTTTTAATCATTTTTGTAATGCAAAAGGCTTTAAGGTTGAAAGCACACAGCTTAAAGCAAAACAGATAAGGCTAACTAGTCAGCCTACTATTACTTGTACGTAGTAAAAGATCAAAAAAGCCGGACCATGTTAAATGATCCGGCTTCTTTGAAGAAATAAAATGAAACTATTTGATAACTGATAGTTTCTTTGAAACTACATGGTTATCAACGGTAAGTTTCATTACATACATTCCGTTTGTTAAAGTACTTGTATTTACTCTAACAATGTTTTCACCTGTTGCAAAGTTGTCCTTACTAATTGAATTTACAAGTTTACCGAAAGTATCATATAATTCAATGGTAGCTTTTCCTGATTTTTCCATATAGAATGTAACATTAGAAAAATCACCTGCAGGATTCGGATATACCTTAACCTTGTTATCAAATGAGGGGCTTGTGATACCTACAAATGAGTTGATAACATTGTTAGCATTCAGGATTTCTTTTGTTGACATATCAAGGAGGAATCCTACGATGTGAAGATTATCATAATTCCAGGCTGAAGGAAGAACAAAGCTATAATGGTAATCAATAACTGATCCGGCTGCTATTGTAAGAGGAAGACTTCCTTCTGTACCAAATGGAGTATCCAAAATCTGGCGGGCAACATGATCATAGTGCATCTGTGCAGCTGGAATTGTTCCTGGGAGGGACTCAAATCCACACATGGCACCATTACCACCACCTGCATAATAATTCGACTGATTCCACCCAGATGCTGTTCCATATAAACTATCTTCAACAAATACTACTCCGAACCTTAATTCAGAATTAATATCTGCTACAAATTCTGATTCAAGATCAAAAGCAATTTCTCTTGTTTCAGCGTTGTATGCATAGTTTTCAATAGTAATGGTAGCCGGACTTACTGCGTTAATTCGGCGTTCATATGCTGCTTCAAGTTCTGAAGGATCTGATTCACCTGCTGTTCTATCGGTAGTAACACTCGGATAACCTGCGAAGCCTGGGATAATTTGATCAATAGCATTGTCATAAGCAGTAACAACCATTGGATCTCCATTATGTACTGCTACACCAATCCACGTTTCAGGATATGTTTCAGCCATATAGTCCATAAAACAAATTCCACGTACACACCATCCACACCATGTACCAGTTGCTTCTTCTGCCATTACTTTCTTAGCAGGTAGAAATGCAACCACTCCTACATTGCTTGTAATAGAATTATTTAATGGATCAAGATCCTGTCCGCCATTTATATTGCTAATAGAAGTAACTACTTGATGAGTCCCAATTTCATCAATTGAGATCTGATCAGGATGAATAAAGTAATATTGTGACCCAAGGGCAATGTTAAGGCCTGTAACAGAATAGGTCTGTGGTTCTCCATTGTCAACTGTATAACTAACATCAAATGAATTTATTGGAGTTAATCCTTCATTTGTTACAATACCTTCAACATTAAATGCAGCACCTGATTCAACATATTTTGGAATGTTAACAGAACCCAATGCAGCATCAAGATTTAAAGGAATAAATAGCTTGATATTGTCAAGAAACCAGTAATCAACATTATAGAGGTTACCAGTTATGTAAATACAGAATTGGAAATCAGCCTGACCAACACCGGTAAGATTTATAACCTGTGTTTTGGGACCCTGATTACCCGATGGGGTTGTTTCCCAGGCAGAAGTCCATGTTCCACCAGTACCAAAACGGTAAGCAACACCAATCTTTGGACCAGTAGCATACCAATCATAGTAATGTTTGAAAGTTAATGTTACGTTATCCACACCTGTTAAATCTACCAGTGGAGATACTAAACGCGAAGTGGTGTTCTGCTGAACATAAGTGAACTTGGCTTCAGGGGCTGTGCCACCGGCTGTATTTGAAGCACTGTTTGACCATTGAGCAGGAACACCTAGAACAGTCCATCCTGTTGGAGGCCATGTTCCTGAACCGAAATCTTCGAAGAGATAAACTTGCCCATAGGATAGACAGGTGAATAACATTGCTGTTAAAAAAAGGTAGATTTTTTTCATAAATGTGCTCGTTTTGATTAAGTTATGTTTAACAGATAGAAATATCATCTGAAGGTTGTAAAGATATAAACCGTTGTTTCGTTTTACAACTTTTTTAGTAGTTATTTATCAATTTTTTGAAGAAATAAAAACATAGGTCAATTCTTATATCTTCAAATCACTTATTAAGTTTTTTTATGTCATTAATTATCCTCGTACCATATCTATACATAGCTGTTAACCATAATTTTATATAATTTTGCCACTCTTTTAAATATATATTATGAATATTGCTGCGCTTGTATCGGGAGGTGTTGATAGTTCTGTAATGCTTCATTTGCTTAA
>JBLMZZ010000027.1:0-8263 GCA_050259095.1 Omnitrophica WOR_2 bacterium
CCTCTAAATTAGGGATGTGGCTATTCATATTTACTGAGATTCTTCTCTTTGGCGGAATGTTCATTATTTACTCTGTGTACAGGTATCTTAATCCGGTTGCATTCCATCTTGCTCACAGGGAGTTAAGTGTCACCATAGGATTTATCAATACTGTAATACTTTTAATGAGCAGCGCAACTGTGGCTATGTCAATTACTGCTATTCAAAAGAATAACAAAAAACTTTCAATGTACCTGCTTGCAATCACAGTGCTGTTAGCATTTGCATTTTTGGTGAATAAATACTTTGAGTGGGGTGCTAAGTTTGAGCATGGTATGTACCCAGGTTCTGATCTTATGAGCATGTTAAGTAAAGGGGATATACTTTTTTTTAGTCTTTACTTTTTCATGACCGGTTTACATGCAATACATATCATTGTTGGAATGATTCTGCTTGTTATTTCATTTTTCAGGATTAAACAAGGAGCTGTGAGAAGCGACAAATACGCATTGCTTGAAAATAGCGGGTTATATTGGCATCTTGTCGATCTTATCTGGATATTTCTCTTTCCTTTATTTTATCTTATTCATTAATCATTTATTATCATGAGCAAAGGAATAACTCATATATCATCTTATAAAGACCACTTAATGGTACTTGCGTTATTAATCACGCTAACTATTATTACAGTCGCCATTACAAGTATTGAACTCAGTGCATTCAACGTAGTTGCAGCTCTTATTATAGCTTCATGCAAGGCAACTATCGTTCTTTTGTATTTTATGCATCTACGTTTCGATCAAAAAGTTTACCTTTTAATGGCACTTCTTGTTCTTGCCCTTGTAGCAACAGTAATTGGTATCACCTTATTCGATTATTTAACCAGATAAAAGTAACTTATGTACTCAGGAGCATCAAATTTAGTAGTAACAACCGATAATGCCTTCTTCCTGATAATTGGCATTTCGGCAGTTTTCTTCTTTGGAATTTTAGGAACTATTATCTGGTTTCTCATAAAATATAATAAAAAGAAGCATCCGGTAGCTGAACAGATCCATGGCAGTAATGCTCTTGAAATAGCATGGACAGTAATTCCATTGATTATTGTACTTATTATGTTCTTTTATGGATGGTCAGGATACTCACCTGCACGTGATGCACCTAAAGATGCTATGCAAATACGGGCAGTGGCACGTATGTGGTCATGGTCATTTCAATACTCCAATGGTGTAAAAACTGATACATTATACATCCCTATTGATAAAGCTGTCGTTTTAGACCTGCAATCAGTTGATGTTGTTCACAGTCTTTACATTCCTGCATTTAGAATTAAAGAGGATCTTGTGCCTGGTCGCACTAACAAAATGTGGTTTATTGGTGAAAAGGTTGGTAGTTATGAACTCTTCTGTGCAGAATACTGCGGGTTATCACATTCATATATGTATACTGAAGTTAAAGTACTTGATCAAAAAGATTATGATAAATGGATGGCTTCGGTAAGTGATACCACCGCATTGGCTAAATCAGCTGCGAATCCGGCAGCTGCAGGTAAAAAGCTTACTGAATTGAATGGTTGCATTGCTTGCCATTCATCTGATGGTACTAAGCTGGTAGGTCCTTCTTTCAAGGGAATTTATGGTACTAAGCAGAAAGTTGAAACTAATGGCAAATCCCGTGAAGTAACTGTTGATGATGCTTACATAAAAAACTCTATTTATAATCCGGATGCAGATGTTGTTGAGGGATTTAAAAAAGGACAAATGACTTCATTTAAGGAACAGTTAAAAGATCAGGATATTCAACAGATCATAGAGTATATAAAGTCGCTTAAATGATCAGTCGCTTTATTCTTCTTCTCAAGTCAATTTATAATATTAGTAAAGGAGGAATATCCCTTAGCGTTGCACTTACAACTGCTACCGGATATTTTCTTGCAACAAGGCAAATCGATCTTTCGGTAGTTTTCCCTTTTACCGGTGTGTTATTGCTTGCACAGGCTGCTTCTATCATTAATCAGATAAAAGAAAGGCATACTGATAAATTGATGCCCAGAACTCAGAACAGGCCATTGATCAGTAATGAACTGTCAATAAGGACATCCTTTTTATTTTCTATCTTTCTAACTATATCAGGTCTATTTATTCTTGGTTACTTTAATGGAGTGGTGTGTGCTTTACTGGGTTTATTTAACTTACTGTGGTATGATTATGTATATACACCCCTTAAATACAAAACGGCATTTGCTTCTATTCCCGGGGGAATCGTTGGTGCAGTACCTCCTATTATTGGTTGGATAGCAGGTGGAGGAAACATACTACATCCTACTTCAATTGCACTTGCTGTGTTTTTCTTTATTGGGCAAATACCTCATTTTTGGTTGATTGTAATCAAATATTCTAATGAGTATGAATTAGCCGGTATAAAATCTATAACAGAGCGATTTAGCTTACCTCAAATTAAGAGGCTTGTGTTTACATGGATCTTAGCCACTTCACTTTGCGGGAGTATCTTCTCACTTTTTATTATCATCAATAATAATTTTACTTTTTGGTTGCTACAATCTTACTCACTGGCACTGGTAGTTTTCTTTCTATTCTGGTTTACTAAAGAACTAAACTATAAGTCAACCAGAGCATTTATAAGCATTAATATCTACTATCTTATAGTAATGATTACTATAATTGCAGATATCGCTATTGGCAGAAGCTAAAAAAAAGGAGCCGAAGCTCCTTTCCTTAATAATACAACCCCCCGGCCATATTAGTATTATCTGTTTGGTGTATAAACAATGGCAAGTAATTCTCCCGATTTGCCAGGTTTAACACCACAATCTCCAGTCAGTTCATTTTCTTTTTTAAGATTACTGTAAACAGTAACTTTTACATTCCCGCAATTACAATCTGCTAAGTCAGTCACCTTATCATCCGAAATCCATTGCGCAATATTATCTGAAATAACACCAACAAACTTGTAAACATTCATGCTATTAAAGGATAGACTATTAAAGTAATCAACAGCATACTTTATTTTTTCCTGAGTAGATACTGTTGTATATCTCACATTTACACCTCTCTCATTGAAGTCATAAACATGTGCCACATTCAATTTGTTCTTATCGTCCGAGTCAAGGCAGTAGTAAATTATTCTATCCTTGGAAGAATGTTTTATCCATGTTTCATGAAAATCATGATTGTTGAAATTTGAGTATTGCATTATTATTGCAGTACTGTCAAGACCTAGCATTAGTCCCGGTGATTTTTCCAGATGCTGTCCATTCACAAAACTAATTGTGCATGACAGTAGGAAAAGTAGTAGTAATTTTTTCATGGCATTATTGGGGGTTGATTTGTAGCAAAATTAACTCCTGCCAATGCGTTGCACAAGTCGTTAAATTACTTATTTTTAAAGAAAAGGAAATGAGAAATAACTACGTATTTATACGTACTACTGATTGTTTGCAAACTTTAATTATTGTTTTAACCCCTGTGTAACAGTAGTATCCACTTCTTTATAATATGGGCGACTAGTAGTGTCTATTCTATTCAGTAGTTTCTTTAGTAATCTTCAAACTTGAATAAATTGCACTTAAATCTCTGGAGCTGTTAGTCATTATTAACAAGTTATCACCGGGCATTATAATCGTATTACCGTTTGGAGTTATATACTGTTTGTTTCGTTCAATCATAACTATTAATGCATTCCTTGGAAATCCTAATTCCACAATACGCTTATTTGCATGCAAACTGTCTATAGGGATTGAAACCTCAACCAATTCATTCTTAAACCCTTCAGTCATTTCCAGTTCAAGAGGATATCTGCTTGCAGCACTTACGTGCTTATCAAGATGCAACCAGCGAGCTATAACCATAAGAGTTGTTCCCTGCAGGGCAACAGATGTAAGGACGATAAAGAAAACTATATTGAAGATAATATCCGATTTCTGAATCCCGGCAGTTACAGCAAATGTTGCAAAGATTATAGGAACAGCACCTCTTAAACCAACCCATGAAACAAAGAGCATCTCTCTGAACTTCATGCCAAATAATGAGAGACTTGCAAATACACCAAGGGGACGTGCGACAAAAATTACGAACATTGAAACTAATATACCAACTCCCATTATAGGTGTAATCTCATGAGGGTTAACAAGCAATCCCAAGGCAATAAACATTATGATCTGCATTAACCATGCTTGTCCGTCATAAAACTTTGTAATACTCTTTTTATGTATAAAACTACTATTACCAATTACAACTGCCATCACATACACAGCCAGAAAACCATTACCATATCCGAAAGCACTAACTGAATAAGTGAGTAATACCATGGCCATTATCAGGACCGGATATAAGCCTTCGTAATCAAGTTTAATGCGGTTAATAACCCAAACTCCTGCTTTACCAAAAACAAAGCCATACGCAAGCCCTAATGACATCTGAATACCAAATTGCAATACGATATTCCATACTCCCACCAGTTCATTATTCATTACCTGAATAATTGAAATTGTTAGAAAATATGCCATTGGATCATTACTTCCTGATTCAAGTTCAAGCAACGGTCGCAACCGACCTCTAAGTCCAATGTTCTTTGATCGGAGTATTGAAAATACAGCAGCAGCATCTGTCGAAGAAATTATTGAGCCAAGCAACAATCCTTCAAGCAGCGTAAAGTCGGTGAATTTCCAGACAAATATACCGGTGACAAGTGCTGTAATGACTACTCCAACAGTAGCTAAGACGACACCTTTCCAGATAATGGGAGCCACACTCTCCATCTTAGTATCCATACCACCCGAGAACAAAATAAAAATCAGAGCAAGTGTCCCAAGCTTTTGAATAGCATTAAAATCATTGAATGGAATCTTGCCTATTCCATCTACTCCGGCTATCATCCCAACAAAGAGAAAGATGATAAGCGAAGGCACACCTAAACGCCCACTTGTTTTGCTGGCCAGAATACTGAGAAATAGAAGAATTGCAGCTAAAAGAATTAAATTTTCTGTGTTGAACAGATCCATTGAGTAAAGATTCAGTTAATATTGGCAAATATTTTATAAATTTACAACAATGAAAAAAACAACAGGTTCCAAAAATGTTATTTTATCAACAAAATTTACTTTGATCATGAAGAAATTTACATTCTTATTGTTTGGTTTGCTCATCATTATCTCTTGTAACAGAGAAGGCTCTTCAACTAAAAACAATTCAAATTCAAATACTGAAGCTCAAATGACAGCTAATAAAACAGCTGAGATTCAGGTTACCGGCATGACATGTGAAGGATGCGAAAATACTGTTGCAACAGCACTTACCAAACTTGATGGGGTTGTTTCAGCCAAAGCATCTTATAAAGATTCTGTTGCTGTCGTTACATATGACTCTACCAAGGTAAACAGAGCAAAACTTACACAGGCAATCAATGATTTGGGAGCCTATCATGCTGACAAATAAGCATGATCAGTTTGAATAAGACTCTTTGCGTAATAAGGTTTAAATTACTTTAAAACTTTACTTTCAGTGCTTCGTCAAGCATAAGATGGAGCAAATGGTTACAGGTTATTAAATGCTCATAAAAGCAATTTTTTTGTTTCATTTAGCGGTTATTTTGAGATATTTTCATTAATCAATTTATAAGTATACAAAATTGCTCTGATCAATCAAATTAAGCCCAATTTATGCTATATATCTAATCCATAACAATATAGCATTTTTAAGCCTCATTATAGTGTTAAATATTTTAAGGTTTTATTGATACATTTATTAAACACTGTAAATTTTATCTAAATTACATTCCTACCTCTGAAACCTTATTTATATTCATATATTTGAAGAGGTATTAATCCTCTGAATAAGATGAATATTTTAACAAGGGTCTTCAATTTTTATTATGAAGGATTTAAAAACATGACTACAGGTAAAACGCTCTGGGTCATAATACTAATAAAACTCTTCATTTTATTTGCAATACTGCGTCTTTTCTTCTTTCCCGATTTCCTTGGTACAAATTTTAAAACAGATAAAGAACGTAGCAATTACGTAATTGAAAGATTAACCTCACCTAAAAAATAATTTATGATTGACACATTTGACTATTCGCTTATCGATTGGTCTCGGGGACAGTTTGCACTCACTGCCATGTATCACTGGATATTTGTGCCTCTTACCCTTGGACTTGGATTTATCGTAGCCATAATGGAGAGCATTTATGTTAAAACAAACGACCCTGAATGGAAGCGTATCACCAAATTCTGGATGACAATATTCGGAATTAATTTTGCTATAGGAATTGCTACCGGCATTATCCTTGAATTTGAATTCGGCACCAACTGGTCAAATTACTCCTGGTTTGTAGGAGATATTTTTGGTGCGCCCCTGGCAATTGAGGGTATTATGGCATTCTTTCTTGAATCTACTTTTATAGCTATTATGTTTTTTGGCTGGACTAAAGTGAGTAAGAAGATGCATCTGTTCTCAACCTGGCTGGTAGCTTTTGGTGCAAGTCTTTCTGCACTCTGGATTCTGGTGGCTAATGCATGGATGCAATTACCTGTCGGGATGAAATTTAATCCTGAGACAGCACGCAATGAAATGCACAATTTTTGGGATGTACTCTTCTCCCCTATGGCAATCAGCAAATTTACTCACACAATCTCATCTTCATACTTACTGGCTGCTATCGTGGTAATTGGAATCAGCGCATGGTTCCTTTTAAAGAAACGTCATTTAGTATTTGCTAAACGAAGTATTGTTGTTGCTGCAGTTTTCGGTTTAGTAACATCTTTATTCACATTACTTACCGGTGATTTTAGTGCAAAAGTGATAGCAAAGCATCAACCAATGAAATTTGCAGCACTCGAAGGACTTAAGGTAGGTCAAAGAGGCGCTGGTCTTGTTGCTATTGGTCTGGTTTCAACAACTCCTGAAGACCCGGGTTATGAGAATTACAAAGACTTTACCTTTAAAATTGAAATCCCGAATTTCCTCTCATACATGGCCTTTTCCGATTTTAATGCCTTTATTCCCGGCATTAAAGATTTAATGGAAGGTAATCCTGAGCATGGAATTATGTCAGCTACTGAAAAGATTAGTCGTGGTAAGTTAGCAATTGATGCACTGGCTGAATACAAAATGGCTAATGAAGCCGGAGATACTGCAAAATTGAATGAAGCAAAGGCAATTCTCGAAGAGAACTTCAAGTACTTTGGCTATGGATATTTCATAGATAATCCGGGAAAACTTGTACCAAGCATGCCCCTCACTTTCTATAGTTTTCATGTGATGGTTGCTCTCGGAGTATGGTTTATCATGTTCTTTGCCATAATATTACTGCTCGTGCAGAAGAATAAAATCTCGTCATCAAAATTCTGGCTAAGATTTTCAATTCTAAATATCCCACTTGCATATCTCGCTTCACAATCAGGATGGGTAACTGCAGAAATGGGACGGCAACCATGGGTAATACAAGATCTTATGCCAACGATGACTGCTGTCTCAAAACTTGATTCAAATGCAGTAATCACTACTTTTATCCTGTTTGCAATAATATTCACTTCTCTGATAATAGCCGAATTGAGCATTATGTTTAAGACTATTAAGAAAGGTCCTAAACCGATTACTGCTGAAAATGCAGAACTTACATTAGGAGATTTGGGTAGTTCAGATAATAATCATAATAACACTAATCAATAGGAGGAACCAAAAATGTTTGAAAATCTTTCACTTTTAGCTCTTCAGCAATATTGGTGGGTTATAATCTCCATTCTTGCAAGTGTTTTAGTATTCCTGATGTTCGTTCAGGGTGGACAAACGTTAATATACACTCTTGGGAAAACCGATGATGAACGCACTCTTATCATCAATTCCCTTGGTCATAAATGGGAACTTACTTTTACCACTTTAGTCACTTTCGGAGGTGCATTCTTCGCTTCCTTTCCTCTGTTTTATTCAACCAGCTTCGGAGGAGCTTACTGGGTATGGATTGCTATTTTGCTGGCTTTTGTTATCCAGGCAATTTCTTATGAGTACAGAAGAAAATCAGGAAACATTTATGGCAAAAGAACCTTTGAAATTCTCATGATAATCAATGGAACATTAGGCACAATACTTATTGGAACTGCCGTTGGTACCTTCTTTAATGGTAGTATGTTCTCAGTTGAAAAGGTCAATCTTTCTCAGGTATATAATTCTGCTATCTCAAGATGGGAAACACCATTTTACGGTCTCGAGGCTGTACTCAACTGGCATAATGTTGCTCTTGGTCTCAGTATCTTCTTTCTTGCACG
>JBLMZZ010000028.1:0-5155 GCA_050259095.1 Omnitrophica WOR_2 bacterium
ATAAATAATGTATCATCTCCCTGACAAAATATTTCATTATTGCACCAATAGATGTCCAACGGCACCATCTTATTTATCCATGTTTGTCCATTATCTGTTGATTTATATAAACTACCCTCCAAACCCCAATCTGCAAGAGCATAAATTATTCCTTCATTGGTAATATCTAAGCCTGCATTTCCAAATAAATTAAAGGATAGTACAAAATCCCATGATTGGCCATCATTAGTCGATCTGTATACCCCATTCCTTGAATTATTTTGAAAACTAGCTGATGCAAACATATGACCTGCCTGATTTATATCCATAGAATAAATCCAACAACTATCAAAAAAAGGTATTTGTGTAAAATAATTCTGACCTTTTAGGTTAACAATACTGAATGAACAAAATGTTATAATTAAGATCAGGGCTTTCATATGGTGCTCTTTCAAGATGACTTCGAATGTACAAATTTAAACTTGATAAAAAAGTTGAAATAATGTTTGCAGTTAACAGATAACTTTCTATCTTTGCAGTCCTAAAAAAAACGAACATGAGCAAGAGAACATTTCAGCCGTCACAGAGGAAAAGAAGAAACAAACATGGTTTCCGCGAACGTATGTCTACAGCCAATGGACGCAGAGTACTTGCTGCACGCAGAGCAAAAGGCAGAAAAAAACTTACTGTTTCTGACGAAAGAAAAGATAAGTAGTTAGATAATATCTATTATTATCTGAAGATATCCCAAAAGGAGATAATTGTACATTATCTCCTTTTGTAGTTTATCTTAAATCGGTTGTTAACAAATAATAACAGCATGCTTTACCTTATATTTAGTAAAAATATTAATTTCGCACTATTATAACTATATAGCCCAAAAATCAATTGTGATGAGTTTCCTTCAACTGATTTTATTCATATTCGTATTATACCTGTTTCTCAGACTTTTTTCCCAATATATTGCTCCCTGGCTTGTTAAGCTTTTTATTAAAAGGATAAAACGGAAATTCTTTGAACAAAATCCTTATGCAAGACCCCCAAGCGAAGAAGCAGAGGGAAATGTTACAATCCATAATGTTAAAGATCAGAAAGATAATGAGATACCGCCAGATCTTGGCGAATATATTGATTATGAAGAGTTAAACAACAATCAAAAACCAACCGATGAATAAGATCGATTACAAAAAAATGTTGCCACACCTGATGGCTGTTGTTATAATGGTCGTACTGGTGTTTGCTTATTTTCATCCTCTGCTCGATGGGAAAAAATTACAGCAATCAGATATTACTCATTGGAAAGGAATGTCGAAAGAGATTGTTGACTATCGCGCAAAAACAGGCGAAGAAGCTCTTTGGACAAACAGCATGTTTGGTGGTATGCCTGCTTATCAGATTTCAGTTAAACATCATTCAAATTATATAGGAGTACTGGATTCATTGTTTACCTTGGGTCTCCCCCATCCTGCCGGACTTGTTTTCCTCTATTTCATTGGCTTCTATATTTTACTCATAAGCATGCGAGTCAATCCCTGGCTTGCAACAGGTGGTTCTATTGCTTTTGCATTTTCCTCCTTCTTCCTGATAATACTCGTAGCAGGTCATAATAGTCAGGCACATGCTATTGGTTACATGGCTCCTGTAATAGCGGGAATATTACTAACATACAGAGGAAAACTCTTTTCGGGAGCGCTTCTGACTGCTTTATTCTTATCACTGGAAATTCAGGCTAATCATTTTCAGATCACATACTACCTGTTACTGATAATATTCTTACTTGTTATTTGTGTTTTTATAGACTCACTCAAAAATAAGACACTCAATTCCTTTATTAAAGCTTCTGCCCTATTGGTTGTTGCAGCAATCCTTGCTGTTGCTACTAATATTACAAATATCTGGACAACCTACGAATACAGTAAAGAAACTATTAGAGGAAAAACAGAACTGACTACTGAAAAAGAAAACAGGACATCAGGTCTCGATAAAGATTATGCTACTCAATGGAGTTATGGAGTTGGTGAATCATTTTCACTGATGATTCCAAACATAAAAGGTGGTGCCAGCGATTATTTGGGTAATGATGAAAAGGCAATGAAATCTGTTGATCCTCAGGTTGCAAATAATATTGCCAATCAAAATCATTATTGGGGAGATCAGCCTTTTACATCTGGTCCCGTTTATGTTGGTGCAATAATAATGTTTCTTTTTGTACTTGGGTTTTTTGTTACAAAAGGCAATACGCGTTGGTGGCTATTAGCGGTAACAATCCTCTCTGTCATGCTTGCCTGGGGTAAGAACTTCATGCCATTGACTGATTTCTTCTTAACTTACTTTCCGGGATACAATAAGTTCAGAGCAGTTTCAATGACTCTTGTGATGGCTAATGTATCTATTCCATTGCTTGCTATCCTTGCATTACAGGCAATTTATAAAAACCGCGAGTTGCTTAAAAACAATAAAAATCCATTATGGATATCTCTGGGGGTTACCGGAGGTTTGACTCTGTTATTTTATCTATTGCCCGAGACATTCTTTTCTTTCCTCACCAATGCGGAAGCTTCAGCAATTGAGCAACAACGACAATCATTACAGGGTAATCAGGCCGAAGGTTTCAATATGGTCATTGCCGGTCTTAAAGATGCCCGAATAACGATCTTTAAAGCAGATGCGTTGAGAAGTTTACTCCTTATTTTAGCTTCAGCTACACTGATATATTTGTGGACAGTTACAAAACTGAACAAAGCCTATCTTTTTGCCGGATTCATTTTGCTTGTAATAGTTGACATGATCCCTGTTGCTTCACGTTATCTCAATAAGAAAGATTTTACTAATAAATCACAGGTTCAGAATCCATACCAACCAACACAGGCTGACCAGCTTATATTGAAAGATAAAGATCCTGATTTTAGAGTATTCAACTTAACAGTAAGTACTTTCCAGGATGCCAGCACTTCTTATTTTCACAAGAGTATTGGTGGGTATCATGGTGCAAAACTCAGAAGATTCCAGGAGATTATAGACCATCAGATTGCAAAGAATAATATGAATGTACTAAATATGCTGAATACTAAGTACTTCATTGTTCCGGGACAAGATAAGATGCCCGAAATTCAAATTAATTTTAATGCATTGGGTCATGCCTGGTTTGTAAGTGATATAAAAATGGTTGACAATGCAGATCAGGAAATCAATGCTTTAACTGATTTTAATCCTGCAACCACTGCAGTAGTTGATAAACGTTTTGCCGGTGAAATAAAGGGTTTTAAACCTGTAAAGGATTCAACGGCACGGATAAATCTTACATCGTATGCGCCGAATAATTTAAAGTACGAGTATGAAACTTCGAATAATCAGCTAGCAGTATTCTCTGAGATATATTATAAAGAAGGTTGGAAAGCATTTATAGACGGGAAGCCTGCTGATCATTTCAGAGTAAATTACATTCTGCGTGCAATGGTTGTTCCTGCCGGTAAACATCAGATAGAATTCAAATTTGAACCTTCTTCTTATTACACCGGTAATGTTATAGCTTCTATAAGCTCAATCATACTTATTTTAATGGCGATTGCTTTTTTTGCTTCCGAATATAAAAAAAGCAGAAAGGCAGTCAGTTAATTCTGACAGTAAGTTTATAGAAGAGCCAATATGCCACATAAAGTACTTATAATCACCTATTATTGGCCTCCCAGTGGAGGAGCCGGAGTACAAAGGTGGTTAAAGTTCGTTAAGTATCTTAGGAAATTTGGGTGGGAACCTGTGATCTACACACCAGATAATCCGGAATTCCCTGCCTTTGATGACACTCTGATGAGTGATATCCCCGAAGGAATACAGATTGTTAGGACTCCTATCTGGGAACCATACAGCCTATATAAAAAGCTTATTGGTGCAAAACATGACCAGAAAGTTAATGCATCGGGCTTTATAAGTGAGAAAAAAAATAAGAGCCGACTTAAGAATTTATCTATTTGGTTAAGAGGTAACTTCTTTATTCCAGATGCCAGGAAATTCTGGATTAAACCCTCAGTTAAATTTCTAAACAATTGGCTAAAAGAAAACAAGGTTGATGTAATGGTTTCAACCGGACCACCTCATTCAATGCATATGATTGCTGCCGGTATCAAGAAAATTACAGGCCTACCCTGGTTAGCTGATTTCCGTGATCCATGGACTAATATAGATTTCTACGAGGAACTGAACTTAATGGGCTGGGCCGATAAGAAGCATCATCGTATGGAACTTGAAGTACTTAATAATGCCGATGAAGTGGTAGTGATTAGTAACAGCATGAAAAGCGACTTCCTGAAGATCAAGAATCGGCAATATGAGGTTATTACTAATGGATTTGATTTTGACGATACTGAAAATGTTAAGGTTACCATTGATGATACGTTTTCAATTGCCCATATTGGCTCAATGGCTAAATCAAGAAATCCGTTGAATTTATGGGAGTCTCTTTCTTATTTAAAGAAGACTGTACCGTGTTTCGGCGAGGATTTAGTAATTAAACTTGTTGGAAGTGTTGACTTTACAGTAACGGATGAAATTGAACGTTGTGGATTGTCAGACAATCTACATAAAATTGAGTATAGTCCGCATGATAAGATTATTGAAATTCAGAAACAGTCGAGGGTATTGTTGTTAATTATCAATAATACTCCAAATGCTAAAGTTATACTTCCCGGTAAGTTTTTTGAATACATGGCATCCGGAAGACCTATTCTGTGTATTGGTCCCTATGATGGAGATGCGGCTAAGGTAATTAATGAGACAAACTCAGGTGTTGTTGCCAATACAGATAATGCTGATGAAATAACTGCAAAAATCAAGAGTCTTTATCTGAATTATAAGGCTGGAACTGATACTGTGCAAACACAAAACATAGCAAAATTTTCAAGAGAAGCATTAACAGCTGATATGTCGGCCATACTCAACAGACTTATAGAGAATAAACTGTAACAACCTACCCAATCACCTTAGGTTCGTTTTTTAAGATATTACTTATAAACTTCTTGATATCATAGTTTCCTGAAAAGACCTTATTCAGTTCATTAAGCATAAAGTACTTTTCGTGATCGGCATCAATTGCCTGTAACTTACTCATTATAATATCAACAGCTACCCTTCCTTCAAGCACCACTTTGCCGGAAATATCTTCGGAAAAGAATCCTTTACC
>JBLMZZ010000029.1:0-4822 GCA_050259095.1 Omnitrophica WOR_2 bacterium
GTTTTGATTTTGAAGTTTGAATGTATTACAATCAGAGGTTGGCGAATGGTGTTCATCATAGTATCGGTGTACTTATTGATAGCATCAATTTGCTTATTCCTTTGTTGTAACTGATCAATTAATATTCTAAGCTCTTCATTAGAGTTAATAAGTTCTTCTTTTGATGATTCTAGTTCTTCATTAAGGCTTTGAAGCTCTTCGTTGCTACTCAGCATCTCCTCATTTGCACTCTGAAGTTCTTCGGAAACAGTTTCCTGATCCTCGGTAATTGACCTCATATCCTCACGTGCGTGCGATAATTCCTGCTCAAGTTGAGTAATTCGGGCAAGGTATTCGTTAATTATTCGCGTGTCATCAACACCTGTTTCAGAAGTCACATTGGTGTTCTCTGATTGTTCGAAGATTACCAGATAATAAGGATCAATGCAATTTTCAAGTGGTACTATATGAATAGTAGCATCTATAAGTTTGCCATTATTCATTATGGGTATCTTATTCTTGGTAACGGTAGCATTGGTTGTCTTTACTTTATGTAAAGTACTGCGAAGTTCGAACGACAATCCTTCTCGGGCCATCTTGAGGATATTGAAAGTAGCCTTGCCTTGTGATGGTTCAAGAAATGGACTGATGTCACCATTAATGTAAACAATTTCCATCTGGTCATTGATAATCACATTAGCAGGTGTATATTCCTTTAAAAGGAGCGCTTCAGCAACCTTGCGAAAATCTGTATGAGTATTTAAAGATTTTAATGATTTGTTTTTGCGTGTTACCTCAACCTGATAGTCGATACTATAATCAAATATATTTTTTGCAACAGCTGTTGCTGTAAAAATTTTTTCGATAGCATTGTAAGGAGTAAAAAGTTCGGCTGCATGAGCAGTAGTTTCCGATTTACCCTGAAGCAGAAATCCTTTAGTGTTTAAGGCATAATGAAAGGCTGACAGTGCTTTTTTTTGCAGGTAGGGTTCCATGTAAATCAGCACATTGCGACAACTTAAAAGGTCAATGTTTGAGAAGGGAGGATCTTTTAAGAAGTTATGTTCAGCAAAGATGCACATGTCGCGTAATGGTTTGATTATCTGGTAATGGTCATCAGAAATCCTTATGAAATAATTTTTCCTTCTATTCTCCGATAACATTGAAATTTCATCAGTTGAATAGATTGCTTTGCGAGCGTAGATGATTGCATTTTGCGAAACATCGGTAGCAAAGATTTGAATTTGCCTGTTAGTTGGATTTGACAGAAGGTATTCATATACAATCATTGCCAGAGAGTATGCTTCCTGACCGGTTGAGCATCCGGCCGACCAGATTCTGATGGCCTTTTCAGGTTCTTTCTGGCTAAAAATTGCCGGTAATATTTCATTCATCAGTACTTCAAAGGTACCCGGATCACGGAAAAAGGAAGTAACGGGTATTAACAGGTCCTTATGAAGATTTGATAATTCTTCTTTGTTATTTAACACCAATGTGTAGTAACCTTCTATATTTTTCTTATTGGTAATAACAATACGTCGTGCTATCCTGCGCTGTATGGTATTTGTTTTGTAATGTGTAAAATCAATATTAAAATGCTGTTGCAGAAGGGTCATAATCTTGTTAGACACAACTTGTTCATTTGTCCCTGAAATTTCTGTTATTCTATCCTGTTGCTGTTGGAAAACTTCAATCAGCTTTTGGGGTATTTCTTCAACTGGCAGGATAAAATCAACCACATTTGCATCAACAGCACTTCCGGGCATACCTTCAGCGTAAGCGCTACTCACGAGCTGGGCAAAGGTAATACCACCATATTTTTTAATAGCTTTAAGTCCGAGGGTACCATCTGATCCGACACCCGTAAGAATAATACCAACCGCAAGCGACTGATGCACTTCTGCCAGAGATGTAAAGAACACATCTATCAGATCATTCGTAGGAACTTTTTCACGTGAAGTAAGTTTCAGAACTCCGTCGAAGGTAGTAAGTGTTTTGTTGGAAGGGATTACATAAATATTATCGGGAGCAAGGTGTATATCGTCCTCAATTGTGTTAACAGGAATCTTTGTAACCTCAGAAAGCAAAGAAGGGAGGATACTCTTGAAGTCAGGATCAAGGTGTTGTACAATAACATATGCCATGCCTGATTTTTCGGGCAAGGCTTTCAGAAACTTTTTAAATGCCTTAAGTCCTCCGCTTGAAGCACCAATGCCCACAATAGGGAAATCCTGCTCAGTTGCCTCAGGTAATGCCGGCATTGACTTGCTTTTAGTCTTCATTTTTATCTCCACAATGATTATAGACAAAGGTAATCAATAAATTGCCTTATCCGACAGGACGATTCGAACAATGACCGCTACTCCAGCACCTTGATTTGTATAATTTAAATGTTTATATTTACAAAGTAAATATGATAATTGGAAGAGGGAACAGCGATAGACGGATGGTTTGAATACCTAAAAAATACGATGTACTCATACAAAGAATAATGACCAAACAGAACTGGAAATGAGAACTTTCAATATTGTATTAGTTTTTGTAACATTCTTGGTTTTTCAGGCAAAAGCTGAATTCCTGAATATATCAGAGAATCCTGATTCTATCATCATTGCCGCCATTGAAAGGATAGATCAGGATTCAATGTATTCTAATGTTGAAAGTCTTCAGAATATGGGAACACGCTTTATGCTGGCTCCTAACAGAAAACAAGTTGCCACGTGGATAATGAATAAATTTCTTTCATATGGATTTACAGAAGTGCAATTAGATTCATTTGCATCGAATACTAATTTTTTACATGATACCACCACCTGGCAATATAACGTTGAAGCGCGAATAACAGGAACGGAATTCCCGGATCAGGAAATGATAATGATTGGACATTACGATGATTATGCAGGTAATGCTGACCCGTTTTTTCAAGCACCAGGTGCTGATGATAATGCTTCTGGTACTACTGCAACACTTGAATGTGCAAGAGTCATAAAAGAAATGAATTATCAGCCAAGACAGACAATGATATTCCTTGCTTCAGCGGCTGAAGAGCTAATGGGTTTTGGATTATCAGGTACAGAGTATTATGCAAATCAGGCAGAGTTGGCCGGTAGAAATATTGTAATGGCACTAAATAATGATATGATCGGTTGGGATGATGGCACCTGGACTATTCAAGTCATAAATAACAATAATTCAGCAGATTTAACCGCTCTTGCCATATCTGTCATTGCTAATTATACTACATTAAATTATGAATCTGTCAATCCCGGACAGTTTATAGGTGGTGATATTCAACCTTTCCTGGATGCAGGTTATAAGGGAGTCTATTTCATGGAACACTTCATAAACCCCAATTATCACACAATAGCAGATTCAGTTGAATATCTTAGTTTTGAATATTTAGCACAGGCAACCGGCATAAGTCTGGGATGCCTGCTTCATTCGGATATAACAGTTAATGCTAAAGAATATTCAGATAAAGTATCTGAACTACTAATTTCGCCTAATCCGGCCTCTGATTATATAATGATTCATTCTGCTAATCACGTTACCAATCCATGCTTGAAAATTTATAGCATTGATGGGACAGTTAAAATCGAACGCAACATTATAGACCCAACAACCCCAATCAATATCTCCGTATTATCTCCCGGAATGTATCTGGTAGCTTTATATTCAAATACATATATACAATATAGTCGGTTCATAGTTACAAAATCATTCTAAAAGTTTTGCTATGACCAGCAACTAATTATTTAATTCCTTATTATCTTTGTTTTATTCTTCGAGTAGCATTTAAACAATTAATCATTAACCTAACCCCATTTATGAAAAGAACACTACTCTTATTTGCAGTAATCTGTTGTGCAATAACAGCACAATCGCAAATTACCTTAACAACCAGCGACCTGCCTGTAATTGGCAACATGGTAGTTGCAGCAGTTGACACCACTACTGTTGTGTCGCCCGGTAATGCCGGACCAAATCAGGTTTGGGATATCTCAAACCTTCTGCCAATGAAGTATGATACAACGATATATGAGATACCATCGGGTCATATCAATTCGCAGGATTATCCTCTGGCTAATATCCTATACAATACCAAAAACCCTGAATGTGAAGGTTGTACATCTGATTATTACCTGATGTATGTTAAACATGCCAGTGATGGTGTTAAAATGATAGGTGGCGAATTAAATGCTTCAATGTTCGGTATGACAATGAGAATGCATGTTCATTACACGAATGATCAAAACAATTATGTTCCATTGCCATTAAATTATGGCGATCATTATGTACAGAATAGCACTTCTGAAATGTTAGTTGCAATTTATTATGGTGGCGTGATGACCGACTCTAGTAAAGTTGTTTATAGCACAGAACTTACTTTTGATGTTGATGCGTATGGCACAATGATAACTCCTTATGCCAGCATGCAGGTACTAAGACTTAAAGAGGTGAACGTGCAGACTGAAACCAGTTATTCCTGGAATGGAACAGCCTGGGAATATGTATCGGAAACACAGGATCCCGCAGTAACAAGTTACCGTTGGTATGCAAATGATTATTTTGAAGTAGGCTCAGTTGAAGCTGATAGCAAAGCAACCGGCTTCAAATTCTTTAAAGAAGAGACAGTTGTAGGTACAACCAACCTCACAGTTCATAACAGTTTCAGGATATGGCCTAATCCTGTTGGTGACATAGCTAACATTGTTGGACCTTCAACTCCTGAGAAAATAGAAGTCTTCAATATAGCAGGATCTCTGATAATGAGCGATTCAAATACTTCGGCTATCAATCTATCGAAGGTAAATCCAGGTATTTATTTCGTAAAAGTATATTC
>JBLMZZ010000030.1:0-6215 GCA_050259095.1 Omnitrophica WOR_2 bacterium
GATCATTATCACTTCCATACTTTTTTCAGTATTTTTTGTATTTCAAGCCGATAAAGTGCGGCCATTGCTGTGAAAGAGAAAATAATCAATATACTAGTTGATAATAATGGATTAAGATCAAAATATACTCTAAATGCATCAACAACGATAGCAAAACCAACAACTCCGAGAGGGAAATATAGAAGCTTCTTTTTATTCCAATCAATTACTACAATTTTCTTCTGGTAATAATAGATTCCAACCACCATAATTAAATCAGATATTAAACCGGATGCAATTGCACCATAAAAGAAGAATTTTGGAATGAGCAGATAATTAAGCACTAGATTTACAATCATTCCGGCTGAATTAAGATAGAGGAAGATTCTTGTCTTCTTCAGAAAATAGGACGGATATGAGAAGATAATGAATTGAGTACGTAAAATATTCCTTATAAATACCAGTGAAATAATATTTGCAGCTAACCGAACATCAGTTTCATAAAGGATTTTTAAGTAAAGCATAGTAGGAAGTATAGCTCCTATTATTATTACCATGCTTTGCATTAATAAAGCATTTGAAAGTTGTCTGATTTCCTGCTGACGTTCATTAATTCCGGCTTTCATTACCCTGAAGACTTCCGGTTGATTAGCACCCTGCAGCCCTTGTAAAACAATTGCAATTCCGGCCCCGAAAGTCACTGCAGTATTGTAGATACCCAAATCTACCGGGAACCTTTCAAGCATGAATTTATCGGCATAAGTAAGTACCCACACGATTATACTATACTGCGCTAATGGCAGAGCAAACTGGTTGACAGGTTTCATTAGTTTCCTGTCGTAAGATATTCCTGATTTCCTGAAGATAAATACCAGAATCAACAAGGTAACAAGGCCTGTACCTACTGCACTCCCATACATATATCCGATGAAGGACATATCAAAATAGAATAGTCCTATCAATTGAAAAGCAGTTCTGAAAACACCCAGTCCCATACTTACCAGTATGAAAGAAATAACTTTCTTCTCGTTTCTGAATAAGGCTGCTGCAGTAACATTCACAGCTCTTCCAATACCAGTTATCAGACACATATAACCGTATCTGCTAAAATCCTGCAACTCCTGTTGATGGAATAATTTCCCTATATAATTCTGAAAGAGAATGACTAGTATTAATACGACTGCACCCCGTAAGAGAATTCCTGAAAAGATACCTGACATTAATTTCTTATATTCAGAAGTATTCTCTTCAACATCATAATAGAATCTGGCAATGGCATTACCCATTCCATATAATGTAAAGACAAAAATGAGAGAAGTAAATAATTCAGTAATTGCTAATTGAGAGAAGTCTATAGCATTAAGTCTTCCACTTCCTTCATACAATGGTTGAATAAGAACTTGAATTACCGGACTAAAGGCAGCTGTAGCAGTATAAATGAAGGAAAGCTTCATGTGCTCCTTCATGTTAATCTTATGAATTTCTGCCATATTACTTGCTATTATAGCTACGTCGTGCCATAGAAATACTAGAGTTCACTTCCCAACCAACAAGTATGATTATGGAGTTAATATACAACCATATCATAAAGATTATAAGGGTGCCAATAGATCCGTAAAGCGTATTGTAACTTGCAAAGTTATTTACATAAAAATTGAAACCTACTGATGTTGCTATAAATAATATTGTTGCAATGGTGGAACCGGCAGTAATAAATTTATACCGGTGTTTCATAGCAGGGGCAAAATAATAAAGAACTGAAAATGCAAAGAATAAAAGTGCTAAGATGATAACCCATTTACCTGCCCCTATAATTCTTAATGTTAACCAGTCTGTTAGTAATCCAATTTTTTCAATCCACCTTAAAGCGATTGGACCAAAGGTGATTAGGCCAATTGCAAGAACAACAAGGAATGAAAGTACGAATACGAGGAAAATTGAAATCATCCTTTGTCTAAATGCCGAACGGGTCTCAACTGTATAGTATGTTGAATTGAAAGCTTGAATCAGGCTGTTTACAGTATTTGTAGCAAAAAACATGGCCAATAAAAAACCAATTGAGAGTAAACCTCCTCTTGGTCTTTTGATTATGTCGAACAATGTTCCTTGTACTGCATCAAATGTCTTTCCCGGTATAAATTCCTTCAGTAAGTTTAATAAGCTATCCTGAAAGTTATGAATTGGGATGTAAGGAATAAGTGTAAAAAAGAAAATTATAGCCGGAAAAATAGCTAAGAATATATTGAATGCCAATGCTGAAGCCCTGTTTGAGATATCACCATTCTTTATACCTTTAAAGAAAAATAGTCCAACCTCATAAATCGGGATACCTTCAAAACCAGGAATTACTATCTTTTTTAACTTATTTATTGCCTTAATAACAGGTCTGCTTGTGCGGAAACCTATAAATAAACGATTAAACAAGGCAATTACTTCTTCCAGTATCTTCTTCACAGTTGGTTAATTAAATCAACATGCTTTAAGGCTAAGATCAAGACTATTAATTTGGTGTGTTAATGCACCAACTGAAATAAAATCTACACCGGTTTCGGCAAAACTTCTTACAGTATCAAGATTTATTCCACCCGATGCTTCAGTTTCAAACCTACCGGCTATCATTTTTACTGCACGTGATAAATCGGCAACACTAAAATTATCAAGCATTATCCGGTGTACATTCCCAAATTCAAGTATTTGAGTGAGTTCATTGAAATTCCTCACTTCTATTTCAATTTTCAAATTAAGGTTATTCCTTTTCAGATATTCAAGAACAGCACTAACAGCATTTTCAATACCTCCGGCAAAGTCAACATGATTATCCTTAATCAGTATCATATCATAAAGACCAAACCTATGATTGAAACCACCACCATCAAGTACCGCTTGCTTTTCGAGTTCTCTTAGTAAAGGGGTTGTTTTTCTGGTATCAAGAATCTTAACATTAAGTCCTTTTACCTTATTTACATAGAGTGAAGTATTGGTAGCAATACCACTCATCCGCTGCATAAAATTCAATACCAATCTCTCTGCTTGTAAAATTGATCTTGATGGCCCCTCAACAATAAATGCGATATCACCCGGATTAATTACATCCCCATCTTTTAAATAACTAATCATTGAAATTTGAGGATCAACCTTTTCAAAGACCTTTTGGGCTATCTTCATTCCGGATAAAACCCCTTTTTGTTTTACAAGTAATTGTGCACGGCCTTTATTACCAGCAGGTATAGTTGATAATGATGTATGATCCCCATCCCCAATATCCTCAATAAGAGCATATTCGATGATAGCATCAACACTTAACCTTTGTTTCATAATAATACTGTTAATCTTCCCTGGATTCAAACTTTAGTTGATGGATCAATAGTTGTCCTTCAATTGGTTTTGTAAGGTAATAAGTCCTGAATGACTGCGATTTACTCTTGTATGTACCAATAGCATACATTGACCCGTCTTTTGAATTTCCTTTATGGTTAATAGTAAATGTTACCGGTGGATATTTTGAAAAGAAACTTTTAATTATCTGTTCTGCTTGCACTTTACTATAAGTTCCCTCACTTCCGGGAATAGTAAGATCAATAGAATTATTAAAGTATTTTGCTAAGTCAGCTGCATTTGAAGATTGGATAGCCTGTGAAATCTTTGCATTAATATCCTGAGCATTTGATTTGCCTGGAACTATTGCAATGAGCATCACCAATATAATGATGCCTGATACAGAACTTACAATCCTGCTGATCGATTTATTCATAGCTAAATATAATTAAACAACTCATTATCATTATACAAAAACCGCACCAAGTTGCCATTACTAACTAATGATCACTAGTGCAAAGATACAAATATATGAAACGATGAGGGAAAAAGCTATTTTTGTGAAATGAAAATAACTTTACTTGCAGTTGGTAAGACAGAGAATAATTATTTAAATGAAGGAATTAATCTTTACATAGAACGTCTTAGTCATTATATCAAATTTGAAGTTGTTGAAATTCAAATCCCTAAAAATGTCCGGAAATTAAATAGTGAGCAACTTAAAGACTTTGAAGGTAAGTCGATTATCAAGTATTTTCAGGGTGTTGACCTTATCATACTGTTAGATGAAAAGGGCCAAAACTATAACTCTGAGCAGTTTGCCGAATGGATTCAGAAGAACATGAATGCTGGTATCAGGCACTTAATGTTTGTAGTTGGTGGTCCCTTTGGGTTTTCAAAAGATGTCTATAATGCTGCTCATGCAAAGATTTCACTATCTGCCATGACTTTCTCACATCAAATGGTGCGACTTTTTTTCACCGAACAACTTTACCGAGCATTTACAATATTACGGAATGAACCCTATCATAATGCCTGACATGAAATCACTTGTATTCGCTACAAACAATAAACATAAGATTGAAGAAGCAACAGAGATTCTTCATGGTAAATATCAAATCATCTCATTGAAAGAGCTAAATTTCACTGATGATGTTGAGGAAACAGAATCAACCATTGAAGGAAATGCTTCCTTAAAATCACGGTACATATTTGAGAAGTATTCACTTGATTGCTTTGCAGATGACACAGGTCTGGAAGTAGAGGCTCTTAATGGAGAACCGGGTGTTTATTCAGCAAGATATGCAGGTGAGGAGCATGATTTCAATAAGAATATTGAAAAATTATTGAACAACCTTAAGGGTATTACTAATCGCAAAGCCAGATTTCGCACAGTAGTTTCACTTATTATTGATGGTAATGAAACTCTCTTTGAAGGAATAATTAATGGTGAAATAATAGAAGTTCGAAGGGGGACTAATGGTTTTGGATATGATTCAGTCTTTGTGCCTGAAGGCTATACAGCAACTATGGCTGAAATGGAACCTGAGATAAAAAACAAAATCAGCCATCGTGCATTGGCAATGCAAAAGATGGCTGACTTTCTTTCTATCAATGAGTAAAATCACCGCTAGCTTCAGGTTGGTATATAATATCAAGAATTGTAAACGTCATCTTCCCTGAGGGTGTATCCCATTCAACAGTATCCCCTTTTCTATAACCTAATATAGCAGTAGCTACAGGCGCAAATATTGAAATTTTCTGTTTTGAAATATCAGCATCCTGAGGATATACGATACTAAGTTGTATGACTTTATTGGTCTTACTGTTCTGAAGTGACACCAGAGAGTTCATGGTAACAACATCTCCAGGCATCTTTTCGGGGTTAATTTTCTTTGCCCTGTTAAGTTCATTCATCAATGGAATCAGGTTAACACGGACCCCTGATCCTGCCAGCCGAGCTTTTTCAATACAACTTTGTATTCTGGCTGCATCTGTTGAGCTAATTAAGATTTCATTCATAATAATTGGTGTTTGTCATTATCTATATCATTAGTCCAAAAGCAAAAAAGCCGGATAACTCCGGCTTTTTCGCTATATAGAGTTTCCTTATTGATCCTTATGAGTAATTCCTAAAAATAAATTTTTTCATTGCTTGCATTATTTTTTATAAAGATAAGCATAATAAGCTTACCTGAATCGATCTGATGTTAATTTTTATTTATTTATAAATCTGTTTATGAAACTAAACACAGTGGCGTGATAAATGTTTCGTTGATTGATAATCGATATTCTTCTTTCAATTCTTTTATCAATTCCCTGACTTTAATTATTTTATTAACTCTCCACACATTACTGCCTGCAAAAGCATACCCTCTAACGAAATTACCTTTTAAAGCTGATGTGAGCGAATTAATAATGCAATAAGGAACTTTGTCAACATCACAAGTTTTAATACAATTAACCGGACAAGATTTAGGCTTTTTTTCACCTGCTTCTACTGCTTCTAGGAATGGAGAGTTAATGGCTCTTCCGGGCATTCCTACCGGACTTTGTATAATTTTAATATCTTCTTTTTTAGCATCAAGATATCTTTGCTTAAATTCTGGTGATGCATCACATTCATGTGTAGCTACAAATCTGGTTCCCATCTGAACAGCTGAAGCTCCTAACATGAAGAACTTGTGTATGTCACTACCAGTATAGATTCCACCTGCAGCAATAACCGGAATTTCGCAGTTATTTGTCTTTCCAAATGACCGGGCAACCTTTACTACCTGAGGTATTAATTCTTCTAGTGCAAAAGCTCTGTCTGTCAGCTGATTTAACTTAAAACCAAGATGTCCTCCTGCTTCCGGACCTTCAACTACTATAGCTGATGGTATATAATTATATGTTGAGTACCATTTATTGCAAATCAA
>JBLMZZ010000031.1:0-5670 GCA_050259095.1 Omnitrophica WOR_2 bacterium
ATTGCATTTTTGATACTTTCAAGAATTTCTGCTACAATAGCCGGGAGCATCAGTGCCGAAGTAATGCTTGTGAATAAGGTTGAAAGCAGATCCTCGTTTCTTCCTTTTTCATTTGTTGATACTTCCTGATTCTGAGTGTTATCCTCACTTGCTATTGAAAGAATCTCCCTGAAGGTGATATATGAATAGTTGTTTTTCTTTATACTAGTTAGTAATCGCTGAATTCTAATTCGATCGATAACATTGTATAAATAAGGATTTTGAAGCACTGCAGTAACGTCAGCATGATAAAATGAGGGATTGCCATTATTGCTGTTGAGGGCATTTACGTGTAACCTGAATATGCTGTCAGCTAAAGCATAAAGAGGAGTTTGGGCAAGTGGGAACCCCATGGTAACATTGAAACTGTCGAGGTTCCCGGGTAAAGCATTCAGGACAGGGAGCAGCATTGTTTCATCGGCAAGAACGACCGCAGTAACCTGATGTTTATCGGGTGGAATAGTGTTAAGAATACTACCTGCTATTCGGGCTTGCCCTGTTTTACCGGGTATCCCACACGTAAAAATATTTTTTTCAGGGTTAAGGAATTCATTGCTAATTCTTGAGAAAGTACCCAGAGCCTTATCATTTTTAAATTTCCTAAGGAAGTATCCCGCTTCCATGGATGGATTATCTAAATAGTATGAATCAGCGTCAAAAATAATTTCAGCTCTTTTCTTGCTAACCAGATACTTTATGATGGTTAACTGAACAGGTGTAAGAGCATTGAAACCGGCAAAAATGATTTTGTTGTAAGGCAGTTTATCCAGATACTTTTCAGTATTCTCAGCTATAACACGTGATGCAAGTCCCTGGTAGGCCATCTTTTCTTCAAGAAGCATTTCAGAGAAGCTCTCATACAACGGACCGAGTGATTCAAAGAATGAAATATAATTTTTTTCAAACTCAGTAGGTTCTTCCCCTGGTTTCCAGATATCTATTTCACGTGCATCATGAATATAGCTGAATAATCTTTGTGTGTCAGTGAGGTATTGATCAGTCTCTTCAAAATCTCGCAGGATTTCTGCACCCCAATTCAGGAAATTATCAAAAGAAACCGGATTTGAATTAACACGGCAATAGGCTTTATAAAGTGTTGCTAGTAAAGTGATAGAGTCGGGTTCAGTAAGACGACTAACAGAGAATACAAAATCTTCGACCGGTATAATCTTAGGTAACCAGTGTGGTTTATTATCTGAAGGTACCAGCTGTTGTTTTAAGAAGAGACCTGCACGTCGGTTAGGTAGTACAACACATATCTCATCTCCTGCAAACGGCTGATTGGTAATTATTTCAGCAATGTGAGATAAAAAAGTTTTCAAAAAAAAGTGTCTTTAAGATTATGGTAAAGATACAAAACTTAAAGAATTATATCGGAGGCTATCCTTCCTGCTTCAGTCAAAGTAGCAGGTTTACCGGCATCAGCAAAAGATAGACTTTCATCAACAAATGCACCAATGCGATTTGTTTTACCGATTTCAATATAAGAATCAATTATAGAGAAAACTTCCTGATCGGGCAGTAGTTTCAGCATTGAAGGGTTTATGACATGAATTCCGCTGAATGCAAATGGTTGAGGTGGGTTCTTCGATGGTTTTACAGTTTTCTTTAAACCCTTAATGATATCCTGCCACTCAGTTAATTGCATCATTTCATCAAAGAGTAGGTACCGGGTTGATTCTCGTCTTCTTACAACCAAAGTAGCCATATTTCCGGATGAAAGATGATAATAATAGAGTCTCGTGAGATCAATATTACTTATGATGTCGGCATTCCATACAATAAAAGGAAGCCCATCATTAAAGAATGGTGCTGCCTGGCGAATAGCACCTCCGGTATCTAAGAGGTTTGAACTTTCATCAGAAATTGAAATACGGCATCCGAAATTATCATTCTTTTCAAGGTAATTTATCACCATATCGGCAAAATGATGGACATTTATAATGATATCATCAAAGCCGTGTTTTGCAAGTTTTTTAATAGCAAACTCTATGAGAGTATAAGGACCTGCCTGAAGCAGCGCTTTTGGCATAGTACTAGTAAGAGGCTGCAGTCGTGTGCCTAATCCTGCCGCCAGTATCATGGCTTTCATTGTTCAGGTTCTTCTTTAAGTTTGTAATTCTTATAATAATTGCGATATAAAACCTTCTTTAATTCCCTGTATATAATGAGCTCAGTGATAACATCTGCCTTTGTGAATTCGGGATGTTTCTCCCATGCTTCCATGATTTCGGCCTCACTTATATCTGTGCGATAAAGTAAAGAGCTAAGCTTACTTAAGTTTGTATATAGTAATCTGTCAATGTGAGCACCCACATATCTGAATAAATTATCATAAGCCATTGTGAAATTAGCCGGGAAGTCTATATCCATACCAAACATCCCAAAATCCTTCTGAACCTGGGCAACTGTTTGTTGTATAATTGCATCCTGAACTTTATATGGTTCAATATCGAAAGGCTCAATCATTTACAAGGCTTTTATTGATGAGGTGAATAAGAATGGTTATTACTTATAATCTTTTGGTTTGCACACTTCCTTTTCCTTTTTGACCATTGCTCCGCATTTTTTACAGATAAATTTCGGCTCAGGAGTATTTTGTTCTCCTTTCATTCCTTTTTCACACATTGTTTTCGACATGCTTCTTGTTATTGGAGTGATAATTAAACTGCATGAAATAACTACCAGTTAGTCTGTTCACTATGTTCGACGTTTATATTTAGTCCGAACTTTTCATTCAAGTGTGCTGATAACTTTTCGGCACAATATACTGAACGATGTCGTCCACCGGTGCATCCAAAATTAACCATAAGATGGTGAAATCCCCGTTCGATATAGTTTTTTACAGCAGCATCAATAATATTAAACACATTTTGCAGAAAAATATCAACTTCCGGATAGGCTTTCAGATAAAAAATTACCGGCTCATCAAGTCCCGACAGTTGTTGATATTCTACCAATCTTCCGGGATTAGGCAGTGCACGGCAATCAAATACAAATCCACCTCCATTGCCGGTTGGATCTTCGGGGATGCCATTCTTGAAGGAGAAACTTGTAACCCTGACGGTTAGTGATGTTGGAGACCAATTGAGCTTTTTATCAGTCAACTCATGTTCAGTAAGTTTTCTCAATTCAGGAAGGTCCATATTTAAGGTCGCCTGACTGAAGAGATATTTTAAATTATTCACCGCATAAGGAATACTTTGAAGGAAAAGTTCCTTTTTCTGATAATACCCTCGGAATCCATATGCTCCCATTGCCTGAAGGATTCGCATTAATACAAACCCATTGAAATATCTTAAGAAATCAGCACTAATAAAGGAATGATCCCTTTGTTGCATAGTTTCAAGATAGAGATTTAGCAGTTCCTCTCTAAAATCCTGAGGCAGATTAGCTTTGGCATCGTATAATAATGAGGCAAGATCATACTGCAGAGGTCCTGAGCGGCCACCCTGATAATCTATGAAGTAAGGTTTGTTGTTTACAATCATAACGTTACGCGACTGGAAATCACGGAACATAAAATAATTGCTCTTTGATTCAAGTAAGAATGAAGTTAGTGTTTCAAAGTCATTCTCGAGTGCCTGTTCGTCAAACTCAATTCCCGATAGTCGGGCAAAATAGTACTTGAAATAATTGAGATCCCACATCATTGATTGCTTGTCGAAATGACTGCGCGGGTAACAATATGATAGCTCCAGTCCGTCAATACCATCAAGCTGGAAAGAAGGAAGCCATTTAACGACTTCTCTATAATAGTTCTTTACTTTATCGGTAAGTCCATGTTGTGATAGAACTGAAAACAAGGTATCATCACCAAGATCTGTTTGAAGATACGAAGTGGAATCATCACTAATATCTATTATTTCAGGAACAGGAAGTCCTTTTTTATGGAAATGCCTGGTAAAATAGATAAAAGCCTCATTTTCTCTTACAACCTTATTAAAAGCTCCAATCAGATTAATTCCATCAGCGGATAACCTGTAATAACTACGATCGGAACCTGAAACAGGTAGTGGAAATATTGTTGATGGATTGCTACCTGTATTCTCCTTAAAAAGGTCTGTTAAAAGTGCTTCAGAATGATTCATAATTGCACATAATTGTATTCTCCGCAAAGTTAATCACTAACACAATCAATTTTTCATTAACTTTGTTCAAAGCATCATAGGACAAAATAACACGCCAAACAATGGAAACAAAGACACTTGAAATTCTTAAAACTGCGATTTTAATGGAACGGAGGGGCGCTGCATTTTATACAACAGTAGCTGACCAATCTATGATTGAAGAAGTTAAGAAGATCTTTTACACTATGGCTGAAGAGGAAAAGATTCATATAAAGTTTCTTTCCGATCAGTTTTCGAAATATACAAAGACCCAGACCTTTGGTAGTTTTGAGCATTTGGTACCCGGAGGTGTGTCTGAGTTGATTCTTTCAGATGATATAAAGAAAAGTATTTCAGCTGCAAGCTTTGAAGCAGCAGCAATATCAGCAGCCATTGATATGGAAACGAATGCCATTGAGGTTTATACAAGAAGGGCAATTGAGGCTACAGATGAAAATGAAAGGGCTCTTTACTTATGGCTGGCTGACTGGGAACAAGGACATCATAAACTCCTTCATGAACTTAATGAAAAGCTTAAAGAAGAAATTTGGTTTGATAATCATTTCTGGCCTTTCTAAGTTAGGATCAATTATAATTCGTACTCGGAGATTGTGGTTCCTGATACAGTTAAATATCAGACAGGATGTTTTATATTGAGTGCGGTAATTAAAATGGTTGAGAGTAACGCTCCCCCCAAAGCCCCACTAAGGTCATTGTAATAAAATCCCCCGGCTATTATTGCCGGTGTGATCAAATACTCCCACCATTTAGGGTTAATAGCTTTGGTTTGATACCGGTGATTATTGAAGATTGGCATGATATGCTCAGTCAATAGCAATTCATTGTCTGATCTCATATCTGCATCAACTTCAGTCCATTTTTGTGTAATGATACTTGGGATACCATATTTAAAAATATAGAGTGGGCCTGAAGATATGCTTTGAAGCAAATGGCCATATTCATGTCGTATCAGAATTCTTTCAGCAACCTTCCTGTCGTCCATAGGGAGTATCTCAACTACGGGAGCATCCAGCAAATCAATCATTATAAATGATCCAAGTGCAATGCCACCACCATTTAAAAAAGAACCCTGACAGACGAGAGCCCGCTTGTATGTATCGACTCTTTTAATGAGCCACACACTGTTAAGCAAATGCATACCGAAATTTCCCAGAAAAGTTTGTGGCTGTTCCCAGAATAGTCGGCTAATTATTGTAAGAAATCCTTTATTATGATTCTTCTCATAAATAAAGTTGCCGTTAGTAATCTTCACCGCAAATATGAGAGTATCCCATTCTCTGAATAAAATGCCCTTCATCAGCCCTGACCCAAATGAAAACATTAGTGGGAAGAACATCAACCATAACAGCAATATCAAAAAAGCTTGCGAAAGAAACCAAAGGCCTATAGTGATTAGAAGGATAAGTGAAGTGGCAATAATAACCTGCCATTTAATACCGGAACTATAATTCATAAATAAGTCAGATTGTTTTCAAAAGCCATTTTCACTCAATTAGTTGAC
>JBLMZZ010000032.1:0-7857 GCA_050259095.1 Omnitrophica WOR_2 bacterium
TGACTCAACTAATGTAATTACTCCTCTTTTATCGGTTGTTACAAATATCGGTTATGATCACACACAATTTCTGGGGAACACACTTGCAGCAATAGCAGGAGAGAAAGCAGGTATTATTAAATCCAGTGTTCCTGTGGTAATTGGAGAAAGTAATCCCGAAACTGATGAAGTATTTTTAAAGAAATCAATTGAAACTAACAGTGAATTGATCTTCGCAGATAAAGCTGTTGAGTTGTATAAAACAGAGAACACTAATGATCAATTATCTCTAATGACAAGTGATGGAAGTACTATTAGTTCCCCGCTTGCAGGCGATTATCAAATTAAAAATATAAAAACAGTACTTGCTTCAACTCGGTTACTGTCTAAATATTTAAAGCTTAAATCAAGCTTGTCTAAATTGGAAAGTTTAGAAAGTATTATCTCGAATGGGATAAAAAAAACAATACTTAACACCGGATTGGAGGGCAGGTGGCAAATACTAAAGAAAAAGCCACTTACTATTTGTGATATCGGGCATAATACACATGGATTGGAATGGGTAGTTAAACAACTTGAAAGTCAAAATTATAACAAGTTGCATTTTGTACTGGGAGTAGTTAATGATAAAGATGTTAGTGGTATGCTCTCATTATTGCCTAAAGATGCGCTTTATTATTTTTGCAAGGCTGATATTCCACGAGGGTTACCTTCTTCAGAATTAAAAGAGAAAGCTTTAGCAGCAGGACTTAATGGAGAAGACTATGGTTCAGTTTCAACCGCATGGATGGCAGCTGATAATAATGCAATGGAAGATGATATGGTATTTATTGGAGGAAGTGCTTTTGTAGTTGCGGAAGTATTGCCATATTTTAAAGACAAATAAGAATCAACCTCCGGTTATCAGGTGTATAATACTTACATCATCACCTTCCTTAACTTGTAAAGTATCGTATTCATTACGTTTTAAAATCTTACCATTTACTTTAATAACAAGCATCTTCCATGTGAATTGCTTATAAGTAAGCAACTCAGTGACGGATATACCCTCTCTATCAATAATCTCTTCCCTGTTATTAAGAATAATTTTCATTACTATTTTCAAATTTCGACATTAGAATTTCAAGTACTTCGTTGGCTTCCATATTAGATACAATACCTACTCTTGGAGCCATCAAAGGATTAGTTTCAGATATTTCCGAAACCTGATCACCACATACAATCAGTGTTCCTGAACGTTGCACGGTGAGGAGATCAGTCTTACCCCATCCGGCTAAACCTATACCGGCAACAAGTATCTTCCCCGGCATTAGATTCTGTGTAGTTTCAATTATCATGTGTTTCATTTCGGCCTTATCAAAAGCCTCAACTATTACATCACAACCCGAAAAGAGTTCAATAACATCAGAAGAACACAATTTTAGGTCAAAAGCCTTTACAGAAATTGTAGGATCAACCCTTAAAATATTATCACGGAGAGCATGAACTTTTAATTTCCCAATCTGATCAACGAAGAAATACTGCCTTTCCAGGTTTTCTCTTGTAACAATATCAAAATCAGCAATGATTAGTTTTCCAACACCGGCTCTTGCAAGATTAATTGCACAAGTTGAGCCTAATCCCCCACAACCAGCGATACCAATTGTGCATTTCTTCAAGTACGCCCTGACTCTTTCATTATAAGTCAATTCCATTTTCTGTATTGATTTTTACAATCTAAAAATTGCGCTAATATACAAAATATAAAATCTGCTGTAAAGTTGTAGTTAGCTTATGCACAAGTTTACATTTAAAAAAATAGTCAATATCAATTAGTTATGAATGAGTATGCATATCGCTATTTTTCAGTGAATAAGGTATTTATGTATTAATTCTTTATAACTTTGTGAACAAATAAACAATGATATACCAAATTAAAACCTAGATAAAAGCTCACAGTTATGGAACCGGAAACTGTAAAAACATCTCTCAACCTATTAAAAAAGTACAAATACACCTGGGCACCAATTGAAAGAGGGTATAACAACCGAACTCTTTATATTAATGTTGGAACCAGGCAGATAAGTGAAAAACCAGTTTCACAACAGATGAAAGATAAATTTGTTGGTGGAAAAGGATTCGGACTAAGGTTATTATGGGATGGTACCAAACCCGATACAAGATGGGATGATCCTGAAAATGAAATAATCATTTCTGGAGGCCCTGTTTGTGGTATTACCCAATACTCAGGAACCGGTAAATCATTGCTGGTAACCATCTCTCCACAGACAGATTCAGTTATGGATTCTAATGTTGGTGGTTTCTTTGGACCATTCCTCAAGTTTGCCGGATTTGATGCACTCGAATTGCAGGGAAAAGCTGAAAAGGATGTAATTCTTTATATTGATGGTAAAAACCACAACATTGTAATTTTTGAAGATCCGGGGCTTGCTTCTGACTCTCATATATTGGCCGAACAGCTTACGGAGATATTTGCTGAAGACGAAAGGGATGCAAAAAATATCGGTATAGTTTCAACAGGTGCAGGTGCAGAACATTCATTGCTTGGCATGCTTAATTTTACATTTTATGATGTAAAAAGAAAAAAGATCAGACTTAAACAAGCTGGTCGTGGTGGCCTTGGTACTGTTATGCGTAATAAGAAAATCAAAGCAATTGTTGCTCATATTCCGGGAGTATCGGGTAACCTGAATAATGTTTTTGATCTTAAAGCAATCCAGGAACGTGGTAGCAGGTACAATAAAGAAATTAAAGATTTCGATGATGTACAATGCCAAATGAGAAAAAAGGGAACAGCTAATATCGTCAATGTAATGAACGATTACGACTTGTTACCTACTCATAATTTTAAATTTGGTAGTCATGTTGACGGAATAAAGATACACAGCAATATATTGCGCGATAAATATTTCACATTAGGTGTTCCTGATGGGTGCTGGATTGGATGCAGCATGTCATGTTCAAAAGGTGTGGATGATTTTGAGCTTAAAACAGGTCCTTATAAAGGTCAGAAAGTTATTGTTGATGGTCCGGAATATGAAACAGCTGCAGGGCTTGGCTCAAATCTTGGAATCTTTGATTATGATGGTATCATTGAAGCAAATTTTTATTGTGATACCTATGGTATTTGCACAATTACCTGGGGTACAACGGTAGCATTTATAATGGAATGTTATGAAAATGGCATTCTCAATAAAGAGCGCACCGGTGGTTTGGAATTAAAATTCGGCAACAAAGAAGCAGCCCTTGAATTATTACACCAATTAGCTAAAGGCGAAGGATTTGGTAAGATTGCAGGGATGGGTGTAAGAAGAATGAAAGCATACTTTGTTGAACATTTCAATGCTGATCCTGCATTTTTGAATGACATTGGAATGGAGAATAAAGGTCTTGAGTATTCACAATACGTATCAAAAGAATCACTTGCCCAACAAGGTGGTTATGCAATGACCAATAAAGGTCCACAGCATGATGAAGCATGGCTCATCTTTATGGATATGGTAAATAATCAGCTGCCTACATTCGAAGCAAAAGCTGAAGCATTACACTATTTCCCAATGTTCCGAACCTGGTTCGGATTGCAGGGATTCTGTAAATTACCCTGGAATGACGTAGTACCTGCAGGAAATAAAGAAACTGCCGAACCACATAAAATTCCTGAGCATGTAGATAATTATGTCACAATTTATAATGCGGTAACCGGAAATAACATCGACAAGGATGAACTAATCAGGCAATCAGAAAGAGTTTATAATTTCCAGAGAATATTTAATATCAGAAGGGGCTACGGACTAAGGAAACACGATGCACAACCTTATCGTGCAGCAGGTCCTGTTACTGAAGAAGAATACATCTCACGTCAGGAGAGATACGACAAACAACTTGTTGAATTGCAAGGGTTGGATCCATCAAAGATGACTCTGAAAGAAAAAATGGCCGCTACACGTAAGTATAGGGAAAACAGGTATGAACAACTACTTGATGCTGTTTATACAAGACGTGGCTGGACCTTAAACGGAGTACCTAAAATTGAGCACCTTAAAGATTTAGGAATGGATCTTCCCGAACTGCTTGAGATAATCACTCCTCTCCAATAAATAAAATAGATTCTTGTAAAAAGAAATTTATAATCCCGAAAAAAGGCCGCCTCTCAAGGACGGCCTTTTGTATGATTTATGGTTATTACAAAGTGGCTACATCTTTTGATGTGGCTTTATTTTTAACCGGCGCTGTTATTATGTACATTTTGAAATTAATCTGGTGTGCCAAGACTTGTCTTTACTCAGTAAAAGATTGAGGAATGGTTCGATTGATATAAACTTAAAATTTACTCGTGATTTAATCTAAATTGGGTCAGAAGTCGTCTTTCATACGTATTTCATACGTATTTCATACGTATTTCGTACGTGTGTACACGTATAAAGTACGTATGAATAACGGTCAAAAATCGTTTGAAATACAACTTTAACTCAACCTTAATATGAATTAATTTCTAACAATTCAAAAATCGACAGCTAAAAAAAAGCACTCTAAAGGAGACCATGTAAAGTGGAACAAAATGATGGTAACTGTGGCACCAATTTAATATGTCTAAATATTTTACTTAAGCAAAAGAGACAAGGATTAGCTTGTCTCTTAAGTGGTGCCCCCATTATAAAAAATTGATTAGTCAAAAGTGTTACAATCATACTTGAGAAAATATAATTGCTCAACACTTAGTCATTAGTGATAATTACACAGTTTCTTTAATATTTTTAGGTTTGGCCGGTGTACAATCATCTTGTTTCATAAATGGATATCTGTAATCGGTTGGAGGCCTTAAGGTTTCTTTTATTGTTCTAGGGCTTGTCCATCTTATTAGATTCATATAACTACCAGCTTTATCATTAGTCCCCGACTGTCGCGCACCTCCAAATGGTTGTTGACCCACCACGGCTCCCGTTGGTTTGTCATTGTAATATAAATTGCCTGCAGAGTATTTCAAGGCTTTGCTTGTTTGCTCAAGAACGTGACGATCATGTGCAAATATTGAACCGGTTAATCCATACGGAGATGTTTCATCAACAAGTTTAACCGTTTCGAGGTAATCCTTATCCTTGTAGACAAAGATTGAAAGTACCGGACCAAAAATCTCCTCTTCCATAGTAACATAATGTGGGTTGGAAGTAACTATAACAGTTGGTTCTATAAAATAGCCTTTTGACATATCACCTTTTCCACCAAAAATAACTTCAGCTTCTTTAGAGTTTTTTACACCTTCTATGTATCCCATAATTCTCTTGTAGGCACTCTCTTCGATAACAGCATTAATGAAATTGCTAAAATCGCGTACATCACCCATTTTAATTTGAAAGAGCATATCTCCTATCTTCTCTCTCACTTTAGGCCATAAACTTTGCGGAATATAGGCTCGTGAAGAAGCAGAACATTTCTGTCCCTGATATTCGAATGATCCTCTGACAAGTGCAGTTGAAATTTCATCAACATCTGCCGATGGGTGAACAAGAATAAAATCTTTGCCACCTGTTTCTCCAACTATTTTAGGGTAAGACTTATAATTAGCAAGATTTTTACCCGTTAACTGCCATAAAGTATTAAAAGTTTTATTTGAACCGGTAAAATGCAGACCGGCAAAATCCCGGTTGCTAAAAGCAGTATTACCAACAACAGATCCGGTTCCCGGAATAAAGTTAACGACACCATCAGGTAAACCAGCTTCACGAAAAACTTCCATCAACACATAATTTGATAGAATTGAAGTTGTTGCCGGTTTCCACAACACAGTATTGCCCATTAGGACGGGTGACATATTCAGATTAGAAGCAATGGAAGTAAAGTTGAAAGGTGTAATCGCTAAAATAAACCCTTCTAGTGGCCGGTATTCTATTCGGTTAATAATTCCAGGATCAGAGTGAGGTTGTTCATTATATATATCTGAAATATAATGCGCATTAAAACGAAGAAAATCAATTGTTTCACATGCACTGTCAATCTCAGCCTGATATGCATTCTTACTTTGGCCAAGCATTGAAGCTGCATTTAATCGAGCACGGTACTTTGTTGAAATTAGTTCAGCAATCTTCAATGTAACTGATAATCTTTCAACCCATGAAACAGACTCCCACTCACGATGAGCTTTTATTGCAGCTTCAATAGCCATGTTTACCTCTTTAGGTGACGCTTTATGGTATTCTGCAAGAACATGATGATGATCATGTGGCATAACAACATTTTCTATTTCACCGGTACGCACTTCCTTACCTCCAATAATAAGTGGAATTTCAAGCTTTATGGAAGATAAGTAGTCGAGTTCGGCCTGTAACTCCTTCCTTTCTTTTGAACCGGGGGAATAATTCTTAACAGGTTCATTTTTCGGATATTCAAAAACAAATAAGGCATTATTCATGGCACTGAAATTTAATTACTTAAAGTCTTTTGGTAAATTATTTCACTTTAAACATGCCCCTAAGGTATTTGTTCATATCTTTATGATAGAAGCAGATCACTTAAAAATGAAATACTTTATAATTACAGGAGCCGGCTCCGGATTAGGAGAAGCACTGGCAAAACAAGTCATTGAAGAACATCATAAGGTGTTTTGTATATCACGGAAGATCAATGAAAAGCTTAAAGAATTAGCTTCGCTTCATAAAACAGGTTTTTGGTATTTTGAAATAGATCTCACTGATAGTGAAAAGACAACTTCACTCATGAAGGAGATTTTCACTTACATTGATCAAGACAATGCAATTGAAATAACTCTAATTAATAATGCAGGTATTGTTGAACCTGTAAAACCTTTAGGCACCAGTAATGCTGACGAGATAAATGAGCATATTAAAATCAATTTTACGGCACCTGTTATTCTATCAAATGATTTCATTAGAGAATCGGAAAGGTTTAACTGTAAGAAAAACATTGTAATGATAAGCAGTGGAGCAGCATCAAATCCTTATTATGGATGGGCTCTATACTGTTCCACAAAAGCAGCTCTGGAAATGGTTACCAGAACAGTAGCTTTAGAACAAAAGGATAAATCATATCCTGTAAAGATATTTGCAATAGCTCCAGGGATTCTCGACACAAAGATGGTGGAAAAATTGCGCAATTCTGATTTAAGTGATTTCCCAATGCGTCCGAAGTTTGAAAAATTATTTGATCAGGGAAAGCTTACTCCTCCTGAAGATGCAGCATCAGGAATTTTTGAGATGCTAAAAGTAGATTTACTTCCTAACGGGTCAATTACCGACTTGAGAAATGCAGCAGGATAATATATTTTTAACTTTGCAACTATAAAAAAAATCACCGGAGATGGAAATATTTGATCAACTCAAGCTTAACTATAAGATATGGTTTAGTGACAATCAGGATAATGGAATCATGGGTGATGGTAAATGGAGGATTCTAAAGGCTATTGACGAAACCGGATCTTTAAAAAGAGCATGTGAAAAGCTTGATTTAACGTATCGTCATACTTGGAATGATTTAAAAGAAATTGAGAAATCACTCGGATTTCCATTACTTGAAAGTACCAGAGGCGGTGCTGATGGTGGCAGTATGAAACTTACTCCTGCCGGTAAAAAACTAATATTAGCGTTTGATCATTTTCATAAGAGCGTTGATAAGCTTATGCAAAACCACTTCAACACAATGCTTGAAGAACTCAAGGCTGATTAAAAATCTTGTTGCATTTGAAGTACTTGTTGAGTTGTTGTATTTCTATTGTTGATGCAGCTTGCATTGCTCTTCAATTAATCGGTTAAACTTTCATTATATAATTGTTGTTATTAGGGCAACATAATAATGAAAGATGGAAAAAACGATTAATATTCCTCAAAAAAAAGACTTCTTAGTCAATTTAGGTATCAATGATATATT
>JBLMZZ010000033.1:0-5626 GCA_050259095.1 Omnitrophica WOR_2 bacterium
TTTTTTTTTGTTGAGAATAAGAGTATACTCAATATATCACACATAAAAAGCGTTGGTATTAATAAGCATACTTCATTGATTTTGATTTGGTTAGATTGGTTTTTAAATACTTTATGGACAAATTTATTAATTCATACAAATCGGAAATTATATATTAACAAATCTACACACACTATGAAAAAGATTGCGCTAATTCTTGTGCTCCTGACTTTTGTCGGAGTACAAGCGGTTATGGCCCAAACAACATTAACAGGTGTGGTAACAAGTGCTGAAGACGGTCAGCCTATTCCCGGCGCCGCTGTCCAGGTTAAAGGGACCACTATTGGTGTCACAACAGACATTGACGGCCGATATTCATTAAGAGTTCCGGCTGATGCTAAAGTACTACAAGTCTCATTTGTAGGTATGACGACAAAAGAATTACCTATTGGAACACAATCAGTTATCAACATTGTACTGGAAACACAGTCGATGGAAATTGAAGGTGTTGTTGTTACTGCATTAGGTATAAGTCGTGAAAAGAAAGCTTTGGGTTATGCGGTGGAGGAAGTTAAAGCTGATGAGCTTAACCAAACCCGCTCGGGAAACCTCATAACCTCACTTTCAGGTAAAGTATCGGGTGTTAACATTACTTCTGCTTCGGGTAACATGGGTGGTTCATCACGAATTACCATTCGAGGCATCAAATCGGTTGCAGGAAACAACCAACCGCTATTTATTGTCGATGGTGTGGCAATGGATAATAGTAATTATAACACAGTAGATACACAACGTGGTGCAGGAGGTGTTGACTATGGAAATATGGCCAACGACATAAACCCTGATGATATTGAATCAGTTTCTGTATTAAAGGGCCCCACAGCAGCAGCTCTTTATGGTTCAAGAGCAGCAAATGGTGTAATCCTTATTACCACAAAAAAAGCTAAAGCCGGCAAAAAGGGACTTGGGGTTGAACTTAATAGTTCAATTTCATTTGAACAAATTGCACTTCTTCCAAAATACCAAAATTTATATGGCGGAGGTTATGTTTATACAGGTGATGGCACCGACCAGGGTTTTGTACTTCAGGAAATTAATGGTAAGCAGTATCGTTTAGTTGACTACGCACTAGATGAAAGCTGGGGTCCAAAATATAATCCTAATATTGACTATTTGTCAGCCTTTGATATTTTCGACTGGGAAGCAAAAGGTAAACAAGGAAATCCAAATACATCAAAATGGGTTGCTCCTAAACATGATGTTAAAGATTTCTTTGATACAGGAGTTGTTTACAATAACAACTTTGCTATAACCGGTACAAATGAAAGCTCAGCTTTCAGATTGTCATACACCAATTACAATCTAAAAGGGTATATGCCAAATAGCAAGCAAGATCGCAATGCAATTAACTTTAACGGAGAATCGCAGGTTAGTAAATGGATTAAAGGTTTCATTGGCGCTAATTATGTTAACACATATACAAAAGGTCGACCTGAAACCGGTTACAGTGATAACAACATTATGCAGAAATTTAATCAATGGGGACAACGCCAGCTCGATATGCAAGTTATGCGTAACTATGTAAATCCAGATGGTACTCAACGTGTTTGGAACCGTACTGCATGGAATGATCCTGTACCTGCATACTCTGATAATCCATACTGGACGAGATACAGAAATTATCAGGATGATCAAAGAAACCGCTTATTTGGAAATATCGGTGTTTTAATTACTCCTTTTAAATCATTCTCTCTCCAGGGAAAATGGAATCTTGACTATTACGATCTGACTGAAATGGAAAGGAATGCTATAGGATCACAAGCAGAATCGAAATATTCAGAAGCCAGACGTCAGTATACAGAAACGAATGCTGAATTAATTGCTACATATAAATTGAACTTTGGCGAAACGTTCTCTGTCAACCTTATGGCTGGTGCAAATAAACGACACAGAAATTATCAACGAATGACATCCAATACTAATGGAGGATTGATCATTCCGGAACTCTACAAGATAACTAACTCAACTAATAAACCAACTGTTGCTGAATACGATGAAACAAAAGAAGTTCAGAGCGTTTTTGGCAGTGTAAATGTTGGTTTTCTGGGTATGTTATATTTAGATGTTACTGCACGTAATGACTGGAGTACCACTATTAATCCTCATAACTTCTTCTATCCTTCTGCTACTTTAAGTTTTGTATTTTCAGAACTATCATCGCTTAAGGATAATAAAGTGTTGAGCTTCGGAAAAATCAGGTTAGGTATTGCACGTTCAGGTAACGATACAGATCCATATGTAAACGATTACTACTATGGATATGTAAGTAATTTCGGGGATCTTGCTCTGTATTCAATTCCAAATACACTAAATAACAGAGGTTTGAAACCTGAAACAACCGAATCTTTTGAAGTAGGAACCGAACTTATGTTCGTTAATAATAGAATTGGTCTTGATGTAACATATTACGATGAATCTACATACGATCAAATTCTTCCTGTTGCTATTTCAGGCGCGACGGGTTATGCCTTTAAGTACATTAACTCTGGGAAAATAACCAATAAGGGACTGGAAATAGGATTAAATCTTACTCCTATTAAAACAACCAGTTTTAGTTGGAACATCAATGCCAATTATTCAATGAATAAAAATAAAGTTGTTGAATTAGCACCCGACCTTGATGTTTACCAATTAGTAAATGGCCCATTCTCTGTATCAGTAAATGCTGAAGTTGGGTTACCTTATGGTTCAATCATCGGTTCAAGTTATGTTAGAGATGATAAGGGAAACAAGATTGTAGATACTCAAGGGTTGTATTTGGTAGGACCAGTTAAATCAATAGGAACTGTACTACCAGATTTCCTTCTTGGTGTATGGAACAGATTTAATTTCAAAGGTCTTGAATTATCAGCTTTGATAGACTGGCGTAAAGGTGGACAATTGTTCTCCACTACAAATATGTGGGGAAGATATACAGGAATTCTTGCTGAAACCGCTGCTACAAATCCAAATGGGAAGAATGTGCGTGATCCTTTGGAAGAAGGTGGTGGTGTGCTGGTTGATGGAGTCTATGGAGTGCTAAATGAGGATGGTACTATTCAATATACCGATAAAGATGGCAATCCAAGCAGTACACCTGTAGGTAATACAACATATGTTGATGCTGAAACCTGGGGTGGATGGCACTATTCAGGGCCCTCAGAACAAAATATTTTTGATGCTACATACGTTAAACTAAGAGAAGTTCGCCTTAGTTATTCGCTTCCCGCTAAATGGACTGGTCCGGTTCAAAATCTTACTGTTTCTGCATTTGGTCGAAATCTCGCTATTTGGGGGACTGATATTAAAAGTATCGATCCAGAAAATACAACCGGTAGCGGTAATATACAGGGAATTGAAGGCGGCGCTTTGCCGAGCCTTAGATATTTTGGGTTTGGTCTTAACTTTAATTTATAATACGATAGAAAGCTATGAAAACAAAAATCCTAAAATATATACTTGGTCTTATTGTATTATCGACCTTTGCAGTTAGCTGTACCAAAGATTTCCAGGAAATCAATACCGACCCTAACCGTCCGAAGCAAGTTCCTACGGTCAACCTTATTAGTACGGCAGAAAAGTCACTTACCGATGACATCTTTGATGAATGGTTTAGTGGCAGACAAGGATTACTATGGGCTCAATTTTGGGCACAACGTAATTATACAGAAGAAGATAGATTCATTATTCGTCAGAATGTAAATAATCAGTATTGGACATTGATATACAATGACATGATGGATCTTCAGGAAATAGTGCGAATTGCAAGTGATCCCACCAGGAGGCTTGAAATAAAGACTTATTATGGTGATCCTGATGGTCAGATTGCAGTAGCTAATATTCTTAAATCTTATGTTTTTCAACTACTTGCCTCAACATATGGCGATATACCATACGAAGAAGCATTTGATGCTCTCAATAATCCAACACCAGCATATTCAACACAAAAGACAATCTTTCTTGATTTGTTTACTAAGTTGAAAGCTTCTGCAGATTATCTTGATACACTGCAATCTCCGGTGTTTACAAGTGGTGATATTATGTATGGTGGCGATGCTGCTAAGTGGGCAAAATTTGCCAATTCAATTCGACTTAAGTTAGCAATCAGATTAAGTAATGTTACTGATGCTGAACTTGTAGCAGCACGTCAGACAGCAATTACTGAGGCATCCGACAAGGCTTTCACCAGTAATGATGATAATGCCGGAATTAAATACCTTGGTGATGGTGAAAGTGATTCACCGATGTATGCCGGATTCTATACTGCACGTCGTAATGATATGACAGTAACTGCAAACTTTGTTGATCTTCTGAAGGGAATTAATGACACCTTGAATAACAAGACAAACCCGTTTGAAGGTCTTGTTGATCCGCGACTTCCAATTTGGGTTCCTCTGAACAGTAGTGATGAATATCGGGGAATGCCTTATGGCCTGGTGAATCAGTTTGCATCAGCATTAAGGGGTTCTGCAGCAAATCTTTATGCTACAAACAATCTTGTTCTTGCGGGAGATGCTACTGTTGTTTGGATGGATTATGCTGAAGTATGTTTTGATCTTTCAGAGTTAAATAATTGGGATCAAACATGGTATGAAAACGGTGTACTTGCATCAATGCAACGCTGGGGTGTCTCTGATTCAGCAGCCACTGCCTATGTTGCATCATTACCACCGGCAAATCAAGAAAATGTGCTAACACAAAAGTACATTGCTCTGTATATGAATGGCTATGAAGCCTGGGCTGAATATCGTAGAACCGGGTTCCCTAGATCAATCATTCAGGTTGGTGAATTAACCGGACCACTTTCAAATGGTGAATCAGTTACTTTTGGTCCTTCACCGGTTACTGGTAATGATAAAATACCATTAAGGCTCACATATCCTGTTCAGGAATATTCAATTAATGCTGATAATGTTAAGGCGGCTGCCAATTCAATTGGTGGAGATACTTTCGACACCAAATTAATCTGGGAACCATAATAAATTAACTTTTAAAATAAGAAGCAGGAGGATTGAAATTTAATATCCCTCCTGCTTTTTAATTTTAGAAGAATTATTAAAAACTTATGTTAACATCTAAAAAAAAGGAGGCTTCTAAAAACCTCCTTTTTTTAAGAAAATAAGTCTATTCTTGTTTTATTCAAATGAAAGAATTGAATCAATAATCTTTGAGATAGCATCGCGAAGCTGTTCTTCAGATATCACAAGCGGAGGAGCAAAACGGATAATATCTCCATGAGTAGGTTTTGCTAAAACGCCATTATCACGCATCTTTAAACAAACATCCCAAGCTTCTTTACCATTCTTTGGTCTGATAACAACTGCATTCAAAAGACCTTTTCCGCGAACTAATGCAATCATATCTGATTTTACTTTGCCAATCTCTTCACGGAATATCTTTCCAAGATATTCTGATTTTTCAGCCAAATGTTCATCTTTTATTACCTGAAGTGCTGCCACAGCAACTTTCGCAGCAATAGGATTGCCCCCAAAAGTTGATCCATGTTCACCTGGTTTTATTGTAAGCATAATTTTATCATCAGCCAACACAGCAGAAATAGGATAAACACCACCAGATAAAGCTTTACCAAGAATTAAAATATCAGGAC
>JBLMZZ010000034.1:0-2625 GCA_050259095.1 Omnitrophica WOR_2 bacterium
ACCGTATATCACATCAGGTAAAAACCATAAATACACAAAGTGGTGAAAAGAATATTTTTGAATATAGCAAATTAATTCTGGCACAAGGTGGGCGTCCAATTAAACCAACAATACCAGGGGCAGATTATGAGCATGTTTTTACACTCTGGACTCTTGAAGACATGGATAAGATTTCGAATTATCTTCTCGAAAAGAAACCAAAGAACGCGGTGGTTGTTGGAGGCGGATTTATTGGTCTTGAAATGGTAGAAGCACTAGTAAAGCGTGGCTTGAAAGTAAACGTGGTGGAGATGATGCCACACGTGATGGCTGTTATGGAACCAGAAACTGCAGGTTTTATTGAAAATGAAATGCTTTCCTATGGAGTGGGTATTCATACCAATGCAGGAGTTACTGAAATTATGAGGCGTTCAGTAAAACTTAACAATGGAAAGTTATTGGATGCCGATATGGTATTACTTTCAATAGGTGTTCAGCCTACATTGCAACTTGTTAGAGATGCAGGACTTAAAATTGGTGAAGCTGGTGGATTGCTGGTTAATGAAAAGCTACAGACTTCAGATCCGGATATTTTTGCAGCAGGAGATATGGTTGAAATTGAACATCGTGTAAACGGTAAAAAAGTTAGGATACCTTTGGCAGGTCCGGCAAATCGGCAAGGAAGGATAGCCGCTGAGAATGCACTTGGTGGAAATCATATTTATAAAGGAGCAATAGGAACTTCGATAGTTCGTGTTTTTGATGCTGTAGCCGGAATTACAGGACTATCACTAAAGCAGTCACGAGCTGCCGGTTTAGATTCTGATGCAGTAGTTGTGCATAAAGAACACCATACCTCTTACTATCCGGGTGCAGAAACGGTAACAACCATGTTGATTTATGATCGTAATACCGGAATTATTCTTGGTGGTCAAACTGCAGGTTATAAAGGAGCTGATAAACGTTTGGATGTAATTGCTACTGCAACTGCTTCAAGACTCACAATAAGCGATCTTGCTGACATTGATTTTGCTTATTCTCCACCCATTGGAACAGCCAACGATGCAATTAACATGGTTGCATATACAGCGGAGAACCGAATTTCAGGTTTTAGTCCGTCAGTTACAGTCTCTGAACTTGATGCTTTTATCACAGGGAAAAATCCAGTCTTTATTGACGTGCGAGATATATTCGCATTCGAGAAAAGCCACATAAAGGGGGCCATTCATATACCACTTGAAGTTTTAGTAAATCAAATTAATGCTATTCCAGTTAACCGGATGATTCTTGTTTATGACGAAACCGGTAAAAAAGGACATCAGGCCCTTCGTTTACTAAAGGGATTGGGATTTAAAGATGTTTTTAATATTTCGGGAGGACATACATCTTTGCAGCGACATGCAAGAACCGTTGGATTTAAACACATTTATGTCAATCAGTTACCAGTTGAATTGAAATCAGTACAAGAGGAAATTGTAAAGACTGAAACTAAAACTGTTATAAAACCTAAAGAAGAAAATAAGCCACTGATTGTTGATGTGCGAACACGTGAAGAATATAACCATGGGGCTTATCCGGATGCTATAAATATTCCATTGGATGAATTGATGGAACGTTTAGATGAACTTGGAGATAATGTTGACCGCGAAATTGTGGTATATTGTGCTTCGGGTGCACGCTCAGCATATGCCCAACGAATATTAATGCAACTAGGATATGCGAATGTTCATAACGAAGGGGGCCTCAGTTCTTATCTCAACAGATCACTTACCTGGTCATAAATACAACTTTCTGTGTGCTCAAATAAATATTAAGTCGTCAATAGTCAATTAGTTCAGCGTTAGCTTTTACTTCTTCTCAGGCTGTATCTCCGGTAGGATTACGTGAAAGATTGCCTTTGAGTTTTCAACGCCCTCGGCATAAATATGACCATGATAATCGTCGACAATCTTCTTACATAGTGCCAGTCCAATACCTGTACCCGGATAATCGAATGCTGAATTTAACCGCTGAAACATCGTAAAAATCTGTAACGCGTACTTTTGATTGAAACCAATTCCATTATCTTCAATATTGATTTGGTAATAAACAGATTTTGGATCTAGCTGTGGAAATTTGCTCAGAGCTGCTTTTGAAAGTTTGGTTGAACTGATAGTAATCAGGGGTTCAACATCCGGTCGAACAAACTTAAGGGAATTCCTCAATAAATCGTAAAACAATTGATTCATCTGGAAAGGAATGGCAATAATTTCAGGAAGCTTGTTGAGTATAACAATCTTTGCCTTTTTTTCTTCAATAAGTAGTTCAAAATCGAAGAGAGTAGCTTTTACAATCTGATTAAGGTCGGTTTTTTGAAATAGCTTTTCGTGATGTTTCACACTCGCATAGTTCTGCATTTCATTAATCAAGACAGACATACGTGATGATGCCATCTCAATTTTGTCAACATATGCTATAATCTTTTCAGGCGTATTTTTATTAGATAAACTCTTTATTGACTTTGAAAATGTAATTAGTTTGCGCAAAGGCTCCTGAAATTCATGATTGGTAGTATGAGCGTATTGTTCTAGTTGTGTATTTATGAGCGATATACTGCGATTTCGTTCAGCAACTTTTATTTCAAGTTCTTTTGAAATGTCTTTTATC
>JBLMZZ010000035.1:0-5177 GCA_050259095.1 Omnitrophica WOR_2 bacterium
AACAAAGAGGCTGCCTTTCCGGCAGCCTCTTTGTTTGTTATTCAATTCTTAAACTTACTTTTTTTCTTTGAGCACTGCCTGTGCTGCTGCCAACCTGGCAATAGGTACGCGGAATGGTGAACAACTTACGTAGTTCATTCCAACTGAATGACAGAACTCAACGGATGAAGGTTCACCTCCATGTTCACCACAGATACCAACTTTTAGGTTTGGACGGGTGCGACGGCCTCTTTCAATAGCGAGACTTATCAACTGTCCAACACCTTCAGTATCGAGAACCTGGAATGGATCGTATTTCAAAATACCCTTATCAAGATAAACTGGCAGGAACTTGCCGGCATCATCACGTGAATAACCAAAGGTCATCTGTGTTAAGTCGTTGGTACCAAATGAGAAGAACTCAGCTGATTCAGCAATCTTATCGGCTACTAATGCTGCCCTTGGAATCTCAATCATGGTGCCTACCAAATAATCCATGCGCTCATTGCGTTCAGCAAATACTTTTTCAACTGTATCACGAACGATATTTTCCTGCATCTTCATTTCGGCAAGTGTACCTGTAAGAGGTATCATAATTTCGGGAATAGCACGAATGCCTCTTTTCTTCAGGTTAAGTGCTGCTTCAATGATAGCACGTGCCTGCATTTCTGAAATTTCAGGATATGTGTTTCCAAGACGGCAACCACGGTGACCGAGCATAGGATTCATTTCGGCAAGATCATGAACTTTCTGTTGTACTTCTTTCAATGAAATACCCATTTCATTTGCCATTTCCTGTTGGTTTTCAGGTTCATGAGGTACAAACTCATGTAATGGAGGATCAAGTAAACGAACGGTAACAGGCAGATCCTGCATTGCTTCAAAGATACCTTCAAAGTCAGAACGCTGAATTGGAAGCAGTTTTTCAAGAGCTTTACGGCGTCCGGTTTCATCATTAGCAAGAATCATTTCACGCATTGCCTTAATACGGTCGCCTTCAAAGAACATGTGCTCGGTACGGCAGAGACCAATACCTTTAGCGCCAAAATCGCGGGCTACTTTTGAATCACGTGGAGTGTCGGCATTTGTGCGGACAAGCATACGTGAATGTTTATCGGCCAATTCCATAAGTGCACCAAAGTCGCCACTTAATTCAGCAGCACGGGTAGCAATCTTTCCTTCGTAAACTTCACCGGTACTTCCGTTAAGTGAAATATAATCACCTTCTTTCAGGTTTACACCGTCAACAGATAAAGTACGGGCTTTATAATCTATTTTAAGATTACCTGCACCTGATACACAACATTTACCCATACCACGGGCAACAACTGCTGCATGTGAGGTCATACCACCACGGGCGGTAAGAATACCTTCGGCAACGTTCATTCCTTTTAAGTCTTCGGGAGAAGTTTCAATACGAACCAAAACCACTTTCTTTCCTTTAGCAGCAAGTTCTTCAGCTTCATCTGCGTGGAAACAAATCTCTCCGGTAGCAGCACCTGGTGAAGCGGGTAGTCCTTTTGCCAGAACTCTTGCGTCTTTCATTGCTGTTTTGTCGAAAACAGGGTGCAGAAGTTCATCAAGTTTATTTGGCTCAACGCGTAGGATAGCTTCTTTCTCATCAAGAATGCCCTGACGCAGCATATCCATTGCTATCTTAACCATGGCAGCACCGGTACGTTTCCCATTACGTGTCTGGAGCATCCAAAGCTTACCTTCCTGAATGGTAAATTCAAGATCCTGCATATCGCGGTAATGATCTTCAAGTTTCTGTTGTGTTTCAACGAGTTCTTTATAGATCGCCGGCATAGCTTCTTCCAATGAAGGGAAATTTGAAGCTCTAACCGGTTCGGTTACATTGGCAAGCTTAGCCCAACGCAGTGAACCTTCTTTGCTGATTTGCTGAGGAGTGCGAATACCAGCAACAACATCTTCACCCTGAGCATCAATCAAATACTCACCATTGAATAAGTCTTCACCGGTTGCAGCATCGCGTGTAAAGGCAACGCCGGTACCCGAATTGCTACCCATGTTACCAAACACCATTGCCTGAACATTAACGGCAGTACCCCATTCAGCAGGTATATTATTGAGTTTACGATAATAGATAGCACGTTCATTCATCCAACTATCAAATACAGCCATAATTGCTCCCCAGAGTTGTTCCCATGGGTCAGCAGGAAAATCATGACCAGTTACTTTCTTAACAGCACTCTTAAAACGTTTTACAAGGTCCTTAAGGTCATCAACGGTAAATTCATTATCAGTCTTAATTCCTTTTTCTTCTTTAATATGATCCATGATTTCTTCAAAAGGATCAATATCTTCTTTTGATGCAGGTTTCATGCCAAGCACAACATCACCATACATCTGCACAAAGCGGCGGTATGAGTCCCATGCAAAGCGTTGATTGCCGGTTTTCTTAGCAATACCTTCAACAGCTTCTTCATTAAGACCAAGATTCAATACGGTATCCATCATACCCGGCATAGAAGCGCGGGCACCTGAACGTACGGAGAGCAGGAGAGGGTTAACTTTATCACCGAATTTTGAACCCATAATATCTTCAACATACTTTACAGCAGCCTTAACATCCTCGGTAATCATGTTCACAACATAATCGCGTCCTTTATCATTATAGTCGGTGCATACTTCGGTAGTGATTGTAAATCCCGGAGGAACCGGCACTCCAATGAGGTTCATCTCAGCAAGGTTAGCACCTTTGCCACCAAGCAGGTTCTTCATTCCGGCATCACCTTCAGCCTTCTTATTGCCGAATGTATAAACCGTTTTTCTCGTCTGTTCTTTTGCCATTTTTTAATTGGTATTTATACTGATTATTAAAACACAGGGTTATTTAATGTTCACTGATACACTAATTATTTTAAGAGCGCAAAAGTACAAAAAATCTCAGTTGCAAAAACTTACCTTATCTATGTGGTTCATCGCCCTAAGTATTCTTTGCTGCTTTCGCTGGATGTATCCTGAAGGATTTTTTGCACTGTAAATGCGTGGATTAGGAAGTATTGCCGCTATAAGAGCCGCCTCACTGCGATTAAGATCAGAAGCAGGTTTATGGAAATAATATTTGGACGCCGCCTCAATGCCATAGATGCCGTCGCCCATCTCTATCACATTGAGATACACTTCCATGATTCGCTTTTTGCCCCAGAATATTTCAATCAGACCGGTAAAATATACCTCCAGTCCTTTACGTACCCATGAACGATCGGGCCATAGAAACACATTCTTGGCTGTTTGTTGTGAGATGGTACTGGCACCCCGAAGTGCTTTGCCCTTCTTGTTTAACTTTCGGGCTTTTTGTATGGCTTCAAAATCAACACCGAAATGCTTTTCAAAATTATTATCCTCCGAAGCCACTACCGCCTGAACCATATAGGGTGATATTTGGTTTAGTTTCTCCCAGTCCTTCTGCATTTTGAGTTCGTCTCCTTCAGAAGCCTGTCCAACCAGCCGTATCAGCATCAAAGGTGTTACAGGCGGGGGTATGAACCTGTACAGGATCGTAATGATGACAGTGGAAATGAAGAAAAAGAAAACGCAAAACTTAATGAATGAGAAGAGTTTGCGGCTTATTCCCTTTTTAAGTGACATGCCCTCGGTGAATATTTATGCAAACCTACTGATTTTAGTAAATTGATGAATACTCTTACAGTAACTTTTTATCAAAAGACTCCAAATTTAACAATGACACCCTTCATATGAGCAAATATACCGGAATCCGACACGAAGATCTTTATAAGAGTGAACGCCGCGCACCCCTTACTCCGGAGCATGTTGCCTATCTTATCAGGAAAAAGTGCATCGACATCGTTGTTCAGTCATCTGATAAACGAGCATTTACAAACCACGAATATTCAATGGCCGGTGCTCGTATTGCTCCCGATCTTAAGGACTGCCATATCGTCCTCGGTATTAAAGAAATTCCCGTAAAGGATCTTGAACAGGGCAAAACATACATGAATTTTGCTCATGTGGTCAAAGGTCAGCCTGATAATATGCCCCGTCTTAAACGTATGATGGAGCTTGGATGTAACCTTATTGACTATGAGAAGATTACTGATGAACAAGGACACCGTATAATCTATTTCGGACATTATGCCGGTATCGCCGGTATGATCAATTCATTATGGGCTCTCGGATTGAGGTTGAAGGAGCAGGGGATAAGCACTCCTTTTCTAAAGATCAGGCAGGCACGCACTTACAGCTCTCTTGACGAAGCCCGTCGCGAAGTGAGTGAAGTGGGACTTCAAATAGCTGAAGAAGGTCTTCCGGAAGAGATACTTCCACTTACCATTGGCTTTTCGGGCTATGGACATGTGTCGCAGGGTGCACAGGAGATACTTGGCTTGCTTCCTGTAAAAGAAATATCACCCGAGAAATTACTCATGCTCAAAAACAGACATTGTTCACCTAAGAACCTGATATACAAAATCGTCTTTAAGCAGGAACACATCGCTCAACATAAGGAAGGACGACCCTTTGATAAAGCTGATTATTATAAAAACCCGGCCGATTATTATAGTGTTTTCGAGCAGTATCTTCCTGTTCTCACTGTGCTTATGAATTGTATTTACTGGGCACCCGGTTTTGCGCGACTCGTTACTAAAGAATCAGTTAAACGGTTATTTGAAGACAAGCTTCCTAAACTTACGGTGATTGGAGATATAAGCTGTGACCCCGATGGAGGAATTGAAATCACACATATGGGTACCGAACCCGAAGATCCTTTATTTGTTTACAATCCCATAACAATGATACCTTCCATGGGATACAAAGGCAATGGAATGCTTGTAATGGCTGTTCATATTCTGCCCAGTGAATTGCCCCGCGAATCATCAGCATCGTTCTCCGATGCGCTCGTACATTATCTAAAGCCTGTTATTGACTGTGATTTCGACGATAGCTATGCCGATCTTGATCTGCCAAAACCACTGAAAAAAGCACTTATCCTTCATAAAGGTAATTTAACTCCCGATTATGTTTATCTTATGAAATACTTAGATGTTAAAATAGAGAACTTTAAACCAGCAATCAGATGAATAGAATTTTAGTATTAGGGGCCGGCATGGTGTCACAACCACTTGTTATTTATCTTCTTGGTAAAGGATTTTTTTTAACAGTTGCCGACATGAACGGTGAAAAAGCCCGTTCAGTAATTAATAAACTGCCATTAG
>JBLMZZ010000036.1:0-29073 GCA_050259095.1 Omnitrophica WOR_2 bacterium
TCGCTCAGGCAAAAGATCTCGATACGTGCGCCTCCCGGTTTGTTGAATATGAGTCGGGCCTTTATAACTTTAGTATTATTGAATATTAAAAGAGACTTTGCAGGAATGAAATCAGATAGCCTATTAAATTGAGAATCAGTGATGATTCCATTATCCATTACAAGTAGCTTTGTCTGATCTCTCTTTTCAAGAGGAAACCTGGCAATGCGTTCATCAGGAAGCAAATAGTTATAGTCGGTTATAGGGAGTGATCCGGTCATCAGTACAATAAATATCCGGCAAAAGTAATTGATTTAGGTGGTATATTTTAATGATACAGTGCTATTTAAAAAGGTCAGATATATTTATTTGACCTTCATAAAGATGCAGTACATCATCCATTTCAACCAGTTGTACTTTATCTATTTTATTACTTATTTGCTGATACCAGATTTCAACGAAAATACCATCTACTTCATATAATTTCACTACATAGTACATGAATATTCTTTCGAGCAGTTCATGGCCTTCTGATAGAACCAATGTCACTTTGCTATTAACAGGAAGATTAAGGAATTCTCTGCGTGTCATGATTGATAGAAAGTTTCAAAGATAGATCTTACGCCAGTTGGAATAGAGATCTTGCTATTTCAATCTCATATTTTTCCCTTAAAAAAAGCAGATTATCGAGTGTTGCTTTTGTATCGTAAATACGAACCAGCTCAACTATTCCATCATGACTGTAATAACCACCCTGTGCTGCGTCGTATACTTTATGGTTGTTGTTATTGCGGACACTTGCCGAAATTATTTCAAACTTATCCCAGTCAACATGTTTTGAAACACTGAAATAATAGGTATCCTTAAGTTCAGTATCCTTATATATAGTAGGTACGATTTGTTCAAGCACCATATACTTAACAATATAAATTAAACTGCTGTATTCCTTAACAGGTTTTGTAGGAAGGAATTCAATACCATGTTGTTTGTATTGTTCAATTAACTGTGGTAGAGCAGAATAATCATCCATGTAAATACGAATACAGGTAACAGGACTGTTATGAAAAATGACTTTGCCAAGTACTGCATCAAAACGGTAACTAAAATTCTTCTTTATATCACTGGTCATCCTGATAAAATCATTCATTTGCTCGAACGATAATTCTTTTGTGACAGCAAATATAGATCGTGGTTTTTTTTCCTGCTCTGTTAATGGAAGGTGGTATTGATCATAAAATCCCGGATAAGGATCCATATCTTCCAGTATGAATTCATTAAATTTGTGTTCAGACGCCAACAGGCTTAATGTTTCTCTCTTGATCAAAAATCCTAAGGATTCAATTGTTGTGGGTTGTTCCATAATGATGAGTGTTTGGATTTCCTGAAATTAATTCATAAACAATAATGTATCTGAAAAGTTATCTTTATGCAGATGATAACTTAATTATTAACAACGGAAGGTTCATAGAAAATTGGCTGATTGATACAATGAACAGGTTATTAATTCTATCTTTGATGTAACAATCAATCGCAATGGAGTTCAAATCACACATCCCAAATGCCATAACAATGCTTAATTTGTTATGCGGCACAATTTCTATCATTCTTTTATTCCACGGATTTTACATTGAAGCTGCCTTGTTAGTAGGATTAGCGGCGGTATTTGACTTTCTCGATGGGCTTGTGGCTAAGCTATTAAATTCAAAATCATTAATTGGTAAAGAATTAGATTCACTTGCTGATGTAGTATCCTTTGGACTGGCACCTGCAATGTTTTTATTTATCCTGATGAGTAAAAATGAGATAGTTACAAGTAATAATGGAGTACTTCAGTTTTTACCTTACCTGTCACTGGCTATTGCGGTTTTTTCGGCATTGCGACTTGCAAAGTTTAATCTTGATACCCGCCAGACCGTTTCATTTGTTGGATTACCTACTCCTGCAAATGCTATTTTCATTATTTCTTTTTCAATAATAGGTTTGACCGCCAATTCATTATTGCCGGTGATTAATCAAATAACAGCAAATCTATGGGTTGAAATTATTGTAATTGGAATATTCTCTTTTCTACTTGTATCAGAGATACCAATGTTCTCAATGAAGTTTAATAAAGGATATGGGTTTAAAATTAATGCTGTAAAATACTCTTTTCTAATAATTACTCTAATTCTTATTTTGGCACTTGGATGGTCGGGTATTGCTCTTTCAATGTTGATTTATATCATCATGTCATTGATTTTTACGGGTAAGTAATTTTTTTTTTGAAATTTGATGAAACGAGTAAAATAATTATATTTTTGTGCAATCACCTTTGAACAAAATTAGAAACACTTTTATAGAATAATGAAACTGCTTTACCGGATAATAATTGCCGTAGTCTTTGTAATTGGATTTTCGCCTATTGAATCGCGCATTGCAAGCGCAAATTTTAATGAAAGTGAAATATTAACTGATTCAGAGAATCTATCCTTAGGGAAGATACTCGCATCAGATGTCATTAACAAACTTGATTCTCTCATTGATAATTTCTCTTCAAGATATCGCTTTAGTGGAAATGTTCTCGTTGCTTATGCCGGTAATGAGATCTATACTAAATCAGTTGGGTATGCTGATCCAATAAAGAAAGAGCCCGTAAAAGCAGGAACAATCTTCCAACTGGCTTCAGTAAGCAAGCAATTTACTGCTGCCGCTATCATGTTATTAAAATCAGATGGTCGTCTTGATTTTGAAGATCCTTTAGTTAAATACATTCCCGAATTACCTTATGCTAATGTAAGTATCAATCACTTGCTTCACCATATTTCAGGTATGCCTAATTACATGTACTTAATTGACAAATACTGGAATAACAGTGAAGCTCCCGATAATGAAGATGTAATTGATTTGATGGCAAAATATAAGCTGCCTCTATTTTTTGCTCCCGGATCACGGTATGATTACTCAAACACAGGGTATGTAATGCTTGCAACAGTTGTTCAAAGAATTACAGGTCTTACTCTCAATGAATTTTTGCAACGAAGAGTATTTAGACCTCTCGATATGAGGAGCACTTTCGTTTACTCAACCTCAGATAGTACTGTAAGTCGTATGCAAGTTGATGGTTTCAGAGCATTGCGAAGAGGTTATTCAAGGATTATAGATTCTCCTCATGATGGTGTTGTAGGTGACAAGGGTGTTTGCTCAACCACCGAAGATATGCTTAAATGGGATAATGCACTTTATAAAAACTCTCCTATAAATCAGGATTTATTGCAGATGGCTTTCTCACCCTGTACTACAACAACCGGCAGGGAAGTGCCTTATGGATTTGGATTCCGTATTAAGGATTATAACGGGTGTAAAGTAATTTATCATAATGGTATATGGGAAGGCGCCCGAATTAACTTTCACAGGTTTGTTGATCAGGGCAACACTGTTATCGTTATGAACAATACCAGTATATCTTCAAATCATGAACTCGTTAGACTCATTGAAAATACTATTAATGATGAGGTAAATTTGTCAGTTACCACCAAGATAACAAAGCTTGTAATTGATGAGGGACTACAGTCAGCACTTGATTATTATTATGAATTACAAGAAACTGACCCATACAATCACCCCGATATTCGTAAACTAATGCAGGCAGCTGAGTATATGTCGAGCATTGGAAAAGATAAGAAAGCTGAAGATATCAGGGAACTTTGCAAATCAATGGTTAGTATTTAAAAGGAACCGTATCTGGAATTATCTTCTTAGTTCGAAGTTCTTACCTAAATAAACATCACGCACCTTTTCATCTGCAGCAAGTTCTTCTGCCGAGCCTGATCTTAGTACCGAACCTTCAAACAGAAGGTACGCACGGTCAGTAATATTAAGGGTTTCATGAACATTATGGTCAGTGATCAGAATACCTATATTCTTATCCTTAAGTTTGGAGACTATATGTTGAATATCTTCAACTGCAATAGGGTCAACTCCTGCAAATGGCTCATCAAGCAGAATAAATTTGGGATTTACTGCAAGTGCACGGGCTATCTCAGTCCTTCTGCGTTCTCCACCTGAGAGTTGAATTCCCTTACTCTTACGAACATTAGTGAGACCAAACTCATTAATCAGGCTTTCAAGTCTTTCACGTTGATCTTGTTTCGAGAGATCAGTGAATTCAAGAACTGCTTTGATGTTATCTTCCACGCTTAATTGCCTGAAAACAGATGCTTCCTGTGCAAGATATCCAATACCCAGTTTCGCTCTTTTATACATAGGCATATTGGTGATATCAGTATTTTCGAGGAAAACATGCCCTGTTAGAGGTTTAATCAGTCCAACAATCATATAGAATGAGGTAGTTTTCCCTGCACCGTTAGGTCCAAGCAAACCAACAATTTCGCCCTGCTCAACTTGCACAGAAACATTATTTACAACTGTGCGCTGGCGATATTTTTTAACTAAGTTTTCAGTCCTGAGTATCATTCTATGCTCTTAAATTAATTTTCAATTGTGTCAAGTTCATCCCAGAATTCAATAGCTCTTCTGGTATGTGGAATTACGATTGTACCACCCACCAGGTTAGCAATTCCAATAATCTCCATAAGTTCCGGTTCAGTAACTCCAAGTTGATGACATCTTATTAAATGGTATTTCACACAATCGTCGCAGCGCAAAACCATAGATGAAACGAGACCGAGCATTTCTTTTGTCTTTGAGGATAAGGCTCCTTCTTCATAACTTAATGTGTCAACGCTATAAATTCTCTTAATAATCTTATTATTTTCAGCTGACAGTATCCGTTCATTCATTTTATGACGGTAGCTATTAAATTCATCAAGCATTTTACCCATAATCCTTAAAGTAAATTGGTAGTTAAATGATTCCTTCTTTAATAATGTCATGAAGGTGTATTACTCCAACATAATGTCCATCCTCCATAACGAGCATTTGTGTGATATTATTTTTACGCATAATATCCAGTGCATCAGCAACAAGTAATTCTGTACTAACGGTGAGAGGTTCACGCGTCATTATATCTCCTGCTTTCAGATTTTGGAAGGGTATTTCGCGATGCAGCATCCGACGAATATCACCATCAGTGATTATACCAACGAGACTATCGTCATTAAGAACAGCAGTAGCTCCCAATCGTTTAGAAGAAATTTCAAGAATTACCGAGCGCATATCATCGTTAATCTGAACCTCGGGTCTTTCATTATTTTTATAGATTTCTGATACCCTGAGATATAATCTTTTTCCCAATGCCCCGCCGGGATGATATCGTGCAAAATCTTCTGTACTAAAACCTCTGCATTCCAGCAATGCTACTGCTAATGCATCGCCCATCACAAGTTGAGCGGTGGTACTGGCAGTTGGTGCAAGATTATTCGGGCAGGCTTCTTTTTGAACTGTTGTATTCAAAAAATAATCGGAATTCCGTGCAAGAAAAGATTCTGTATTTCCAACAATAGCAATAATTTTATTGCCCATAGTTTTAATAAGAGGTATTAGAACTTTAATTTCAGGGGTATCACCACTTTTAGATAAGCAAATTACAATGTCATCACTTCTTATCATACCAAGGTCACCATGGATAGCATCTGCGGCATGCATGAATGCGGATGATGTGCCGGTACTATTAAGTGTGCTCACTAACTTTGCTGCTATATTGGCACTTTTCCCGATTCCTGTAACAATTACTCTACCTTTAGAATTAAGAATTAATTCGACTGATTTTTCAAAATCCTCTGTTAGATAATTACTTAATTGACTTATCGCAGTAGCCTCTTCCTGAATGGTGCGTAATGCTATTGCTCTGATTTCACTTGTTGTCTTCAAATCGTAATTTTTAAAGTCGTGCAAATATACAACTATAAAAGATCATGTGTTTTTAATCACTTTTAAAATGGCATTTCTAACAAAAGAGTGAAAGTGTTTGAAAATTAGTTGTGTATTACATTGAAAAAATTATCAAATTTGCACTCCTTTTGCCAAAATGAAGAAAATAGAAATTAAAGGGAAAACTCAAATACTAAAAGAAAACTAAAAAAGGCAAAAGTCACTTTTTTTTTATCATATCTTTGAATCTCAGAGATTTGAGACAAAATTGTCATGAAAAGAGTGCAATGACCGGGAGAATTTCTCTTTTTTTTAAATTATTAACTGATTTTTCTTAAAAAGAATTGAATTATCGAACTTAATAGATTAAATTTGTTAAAAGAGAGTCATTTCAGAAAAAGGGACATTGATGGTTCTGATTTGCTATATTATTGAACTAACATGAGTAAGAAGACAGAAAACACTTCGTTGAACGAAAAAATAAAAGATACTTCCTTAAATGAATTATTAAAAAAGATCTTTGGATTTGATTCCTTTAAGGGAAACCAGGAAGCCATTATTCAAAGTTTGCTTGATGGTAATGACACATTTGTGATCATGCCCACAGGTGGGGGTAAATCAATGTGCTATCAATTGCCAGCCATTATAAATAAAGGTACTGCTATAATAGTTTCTCCTTTAATTGCATTGATGAAGAATCAGGTAGATGCAATAAGGAATTTCGGAGCTGAAAAAGGAATAGCACATGTACTGAACTCATCTCTTGGTAAGACTGAGATTGCTGATGTGCGCAAAGACCTTATAAGTGGGAAGACTAAACTACTATATGTAGCTCCTGAATCGCTGACTAAGGATGAAAATGTGCAGTTTTTTAAAGAGATAGATATTTCATTTTATGCTATTGATGAGGCACATTGTATATCAGAATGGGGTCATGATTTCCGTCCTGAATACCGGCGTTTACGCCCAATCATTGAAGCAATAGGGAAGAAGGTTCCTATAATTGCGTTAACTGCCACAGCAACACCTAAAGTTCAGCAGGATATTCAGAAGAACCTGAATATGATGGATGCTAAACTCTTCATCTCTTCATTTAACCGGCCGAATCTGTATTATGAGGTACGCCCGAAAAGTGAAGATGTGATCAAAGACATCATCAAGTATATTAAGTCTCAGGCAGGTAAATCAGGTATTGTTTACTGTTTGAGCCGGAAAAAGGTTGAGGAACTTGCCGAAACATTGCAGGTAAACGGAATTAAGGCCCTTCCTTATCATGCTGGACTTGATTCACAAACACGTGTAATCAATCAGGATAAATTCCTGATGGAAGAAATAGATGTGATTGTTGCAACTATTGCTTTTGGAATGGGTATTGACAAACCCGATGTTAGGTATGTCATCCACCATGATATTCCCAAAAGTCTTGAGGGATATTATCAGGAAACCGGTAGAGCCGGTCGTGATGATGGTGAAGGTAATTGCATTGCTTTTTATAGTTATGATGATATTCAGAAACTTGAAAAGTTTAATAAGAACAAGTTAGTTGCTGAACAGGAAATAGCAAGCCAGTTGTTACTGGAAACAGTTGCTTATGCTGAATCATCGGTTTGTCGCCGAAAACAATTGCTGCATTACTTTGGTGAAGTATTTCATGAAGATAATTGCGGAAGCTGCGATAACTGTTTGCATCCAAAAACAAAGTTTGAAGGTCAGGAAGCTGTTGAGCTTGTACTCGAAACAGTGCTTGCAGTTAAGCAACTGTTTAAAGCAAAACATATTATTGGTGTTATTACCGGAAAACTATCGGCAAATAATAAATCATTTAAACACAACCAGCTCGAAGTATTCGGTAAGGGAAGCGAAAATGACGATAAATTCTGGAATGCAGTAATCCGACAAATGCTTATTGAAAGATTACTGGTTAAGGACATTGAGAATTATGGCCTTTTAAAAGTCACACCTGAAGGGCAAAAGTTTCTTAAAAAGCCTCATTCAATCATGCTTACGCGTGATCATGATTACGAAAATGCTGAAGAGGAAGATTTCTTTGCAGGTGGTGGTGTTAAAACCAGTACTGCAGATAAAGTGCTTTTCACCTTGTTAAAAGATCTTAGAAAAGAGATTTCAAGAAAAGAAAATCTGCCTCCTTTTGTTATCTTTCAGGATCCTTCACTGGAAGATATGGCTATTCAATATCCTATAACTGCTGAAGAACTTAAACAAATAACAGGAGTTGGAACCGGTAAAGCCCTTAAATATGGTGAGCCTTTCCTTGCACTTATAAAGAATTATGTGGAAGAAAACGAGATCATCAGACCAATGGATATGGTTGTAAAGTCAGTGGTTAATAAATCAGGGCTCAAGGTTTACATTATCCAAAACATTGACAGGAAGATATCACTTGAAGATATTGCAATGGCCAAAAGTATGACCATTGGAGAACTACTTACCGAAATAGAACGTATAGTTTCATCAGGTACTAAGCTTGATCTCAGTTACTATGTTAATGAGTATGTTGATCCATATCATCAGGAAGAGATCTACGAATATTTCAGGGAAGCTGAAAGTGATTCTATCAATGATGCTCTCGTTGACTTGGGAGAGGATGAATTTACTGAAGATGAGATAAGACTTATGAGAATAAAGTTTATGTCGGACCTGGGTAATTAATTTTTATTGAATCGTTTAATCATTTCATTTATAAAACTGTATTAATAATTGGCAATCATGCAGGAAGAAACTCCATTAAATCCTTCAAATCAAGGGGAAACACCAGTAGTATTAAAACCAAAATCTAATATTAACCTGATACTGACAATTATAAATATTGTTATTCTTCTAGGGCTGATAGTATTATACTTCATTATACTTAAACCCGATAATCTTCCTCAAAAAGCATTAACCAAAGCTTCTGGCAATATTAGTGTAGCTTACGTAAATAGTGACACTATCCTTGCTAAGTATACGCTTGTGAAACACATGCGTGAAGAACTTGAGAAGAATACAGTTAAGTATGAGACTGAACTCAAGAACCGTCAAAGTGCTTTTGAAAAAGATGCTTCTTATTTTCAGGAACAGGTGAGTAAGAAGACTATTTCTGAAGCTTCTGCTCAGGAAGTTTATGCTAGCTTGATGCAGGAACAACAAAAGCTTTACGATCTCAGGGAAAAATATTCTTCTGAAATTTCGAAAAAGGAATTTGATATGAATCAATTGCTGCTCGATAGTTTGAACAACTTCCTCAAACGATATAACAAAAGAATGAATTTCGATTATATCTTTTCATATAACAGGGGCGGTAGTATTCTCACAGCAAATGATTCACTCGACATTACAGATGAAGTACTCGAACAGCTGAATGGAGAATACGTAAAGAAAAATGACTAGTTAATGAAAGCTGTTTCTTTAATTTTAGGGCTGTTGTTTATGCAGTTGATGATTAATTGCACCCGCATTGATCAGGTAAAAATTGCTAAAGACGAAATTATTGACAAGGAAACAATGGTTCATCTCATGGCAGATATGGATTTAACCGAAGCTGCACTAAAAATCAGACAGGACAGAATAAGCAGAGATAGTTTAAAACTGTTGTCAGCCAGAGCATATGATTCATTATACCTCTTTTATAAGACAACACCGCGTCTATTTAAGGAGAACCTGAGATATTATCAGGAAGACATTGAGCTTTATAAGCAAATGACGGATGAAAAGGTGACTATACTTTCTCAGAAAAGAGATAGCATTGCATTAAAACCTGAGGTGCTGGATACAACTAAAATTAAAGCAGAAATATCTAAAGTTAAGGAACTCAACAGTACATCGGTCCAACAAAGCAAAGATTTAATAGACAAGAAACAGATTCAGAAGAAAGAAGACATTACTAAACCTTCTGTTAAAACCAAAGCGATCACCATTAAGAGGAAGTGATCAACATCAATGATTTTATTTTGTGGCCGTTGCATGATAACTGGTGCTTTCCCCACCACCGGTTATAGTATAATCCCATTCCATTAAAGTTGAAGTACTTAGTGAGCCTGCCCCTTCTATAGTCATACCAGGAGAAATCTCTTGTGCAGGTAATACAATCTTTGAACTTGTAGCAATACCATAAGCACTATAACTACTACCAAAATTTCCAATGTTCTCCATGATCACCTGTGACGAATTGGAAGTATCCTTACTTATCGTGACTGAATAACTTATGCTACGGGCTTCGGACTCCGAAAAAAGCCAGGTGCCTTTATACCTATCCCTGTCATCACCAGTTCCAAAGGGGTCAAGGTCTTCATCAAGGGTACAGGCGTTAAGCATAAATAACGACGTAAATAAAAGTAAGATTTGGAGATAGCGGTTCATGTGATTGTATGTGTTATTTATTAAAACTCAAAAAGCCATTGTTTTATTCGTAATTATACTATTGAAGTGCAAAAAATATACCAGACAACCACAAAATTTCATTCAGTTCTTACTCTAGGTGAAGCAAATCAAGTAAATAAAGTGATTATCAGTCCTTTTAAACAGAAATAATTTTAACTAACCTATTGAATTATGATTTTAGTAGTTGCCAGTATCATATTGTTCGATTGAAGGCAAGCTATATAAAGTCCTTTTCGTACCGGTATTTTAACTGTAGAAACTACTGAACCTCCCATGACAGTCTCCCACTGTAATCTTCCATCCATTGAATAAATACTTAACTTATTATTTGACTCTTTAACCGTTGACAGATCAATTAATAATTTGCCTTCGGCAAGTGCAGTTATATAAGGGTGAATAATCTCATTATAACTTACCGAAACAGTACATGGTTGTGGAATACCGCCAGCAGCAATCACTTTCGGAACAATACTGTCGTACATGGGTGGCCAGATATACTTTACCGGAATCAAATGATCAGGGGTTATAACAATAACGGTTGGATAGGAGAGAACCTGAAAATCATCAATTACTGAATTTCCGCCTCCCTGTGTGCCACTAATTGAAGGATAACGGGCATTCCATAATGTATCGAAGAGTCTTACTGCTTCATTATCACTACCCCAGTTTATTCCAAGAAATATTACATTCCCCTCATTGCATCCAAAGTATTCATAAGCCTGGCTTACATGTGAAGCATACGTTTGACAGGGACCGCATGTTGTTGTGAAGAAATCAATTACCACAATTTTATTACCATCAAGATAATTAAAGAGGTTGTGAGAATCACTTTCAACATCCTTAACCGTAAAATCAACTGCAGTATCAATGGCAACTTGTGCAGTTGAGATCATAAAGGTTAATGAAAAAAATACAATAGCAGCAATTCTGAAGACGATATTTCTCTTGTAAACTACTGATGAAAATCCTTTCATGATAGGGGAATAAAAGTGAATTTATTAGTTCTCTTCAAGGTAATTCACAAGATTTGTGGCTAACCTGCTGGCTCCAATCCTGAAGAGATTATTTGATAGCCATTGTGGTCCCAGAATAGCTTCAACGAGTGAGATATACACTTTTGCCTGTTGTGGGGTTGAAATTCCTCCGGCAGGTTTAAAACCTGCAATCTTACCCGTCTTTTTGTTGTAATCTTTAATTGCATTAAGCATTACAAAAGCAGCTTCCGGAGTTGCTGCAGGGCTCATTTTACCTGTAGAGGTTTTAATAAAATCTGCACCTGCCTCCAATGCAATCATTGAAGCATTATATACTGAGTTTAAATCACCAAGCTCACCGGTTTCAAGAATCACCTTTAAATGCACATCACTACAAATATTTTTAACAGCTCTTATTTCATCAAATACTTCACCAAAATCACCTTGCAGAAACTTACCTCTTGATATTACCATGTCAATTTCATCGACCCCTTCATCAATTGCATATTGTATTTCAATAAACTTTACATGTACAGGTGATTGGCCCGAAGGGAAAGCTCCTGCTACACTTGCTACATGAATACCAGTACCATATAATATAGATTTTGCCAGTCGCACAAATACCGGATATACACAAACTGCTGCCACATTTGGTAAACCTTTCAGTTCAAAGCTTTTTGCTTTTTTACATAGATTTTCAATATCAGTATTGGTATCTTTTCCTTCAAGTGTAGTGAGATCTAATGTACTGAGGGCAAAACGCATCATATCTTTCTCTGATTTAAAAAAAGCAGAGGGTCTGTTTAAGATTTCGGATATCTCTTTACCTACATAATCAGGACTATAAATCGAACTTCGTGTCATAGTAATCTTTTGCCCGTAAAATTACTAATTATTATGCACTATTATCCGGCATTTGATAAACTCCCAAACCAGTATCCGGTATTTCTTAACCGTTATTTAATTTAAGGGCGTGCACTGGTTCTATTACCGATATTTTGGCAGTATTACGCATATTTTTCTTAAAAGTTTAACAACAAATTTACCTCTTAACACTTCTATTTGATAAAGCTTTAAATTAGCGGAAAATTACTTCAATATGAAAATCGCGGTATTTGGCAAGGTATTTTCAGAAGACCGATTTAATTATGTACAACTCCTTATCAATAAGCTTAAATCGGAAGGTATATCAATTATTGTAGCTGAGGATTTTTTGGAATACATCAAGCCAAAAGTTGTTATTGAAGATGAAGTTGAAACATTTAATAAAAGATCTGATCTCATTGGTAAGGTTGACTATCTTATTTCTGTAGGTGGTGACGGGACGATGCTTGATGCAATTACTTACATCAGTGATTCGGAAATTCCTGTTATGGGAGTTAATCTTGGGCGATTAGGTTTCCTTTCGGGAATTCATAAAGAGGAGATTGACGAAGCTATTAATGCATTGATACTTGGAAACTTCAGAATAGATAAGCGTTCATTAATCAGACTCGAGACAAAGGAAAATCTTTTTGGTGAACACAACTATGCATTAAATGAGTTGACCATCAATAAAAAGGATACAGGATCAATGATTCTGGTGTACGTTTATGTTAACAATGTACTATTAAATTCTTACTGGGGTGATGGTATCATTATAGCAACACCAACAGGTTCAACAGCATACTCACTAAGTTGCAATGGACCTATACTGGCACCCGACAGTGAGAATTTTGTAATCACCCCAATTGCAACACACAATTTAACCGTAAGACCTGTCGTTATTCCTGACAATAGTGAAATTAAAGTAAGAGTAGAAGGGCGCATGTCGCAATTCCTTATTGGCCTCGACAGCAGGTACGAAACAATAGATGCTACAACGGAAATGATCATCCGGAAAGAGAAATTCTATATTAATCTGGTTCAACGCCTGAACGATAACTTTTTCACTACAATCAGGCAGAAACTTATGTGGGGCCGCGATATTCGTTTATAATTAGATGCAAAAAAACATATAATAATTGATGCCGTTTTTTTTGCTATTTTTGCAACCTCAAATAAATGTTTATCAGCCGATAAGTTGTTATTTATTAAAGTATGGACGTTAAACCGCTCAACATGCATTATTTTTCGGCTTCTACCGGCATGAAAAAATTAATTTTCTTACCGGTACTATTACTGTTTTCACTATCAGGCTTTTCTCAAAGCTATGGAGAAATAGGAATCTTTGGTGGAGGTTCTTACTATATCGGTGATCTTAATCCCGGTAAGCCTTTCATGCTCACAAAACCGGCTTTTGGTGGCTTTGTGCGTCATAATTTCAACGAGCGTCTCGCAATAAAAGTAGCCGCTACTTATGGCAGTATTGCAGGTGATGATGCTGTGTCAAAGGTTGATCCATTCAGAAATCTTAATTTTACGAGTACAGTGACTGATCTCTCTGCTACTTTTGAGATAAATTTCTATGAATATTTCATCGGCAGCCTGAGGCATTTTTTTACCCCTTATATGTTTGGGGGAGCCGGTGTGGTACTTTTTAATCCTAAAGGCCATTATAACGGCAATGTTTATACCCTTCAACCAATGGGTACCGAAGGCCAGAACAGCGATATATATCCCGACCGTAATCCATACAGCAGGACCGCTTTTCAAATTCCTTTTGGTGCAGGAGTGAAGTACAGTATAAATGATTTTATTGGTGTTTCATTGTATTGGAGTATGCAAAAGACCTTTACTGACTATCTTGACGATGTTAGTACAACCTATTATCTTGATCTCGCCGGTAACAGTCCGGGCGATGATGTAAGTATTGAAGGATTACTTTCTGATCCTACACTGAATCATAATAAAGGAATGCAACGAGGTAATTCACAGAACAATGACTGGTATTCATTTGCAGGAGCGAGTGTATCATTGAAAATCAGGTACGGAAATCATAAAAAGTGTCTTAACACTTTTTTGTAGAGTGATTAACAATTATTAACAGCAAACGAGCAGTGATCAACAACATAACTGCCTAATTTTATTTCCGATTGTAACGCATGGATCTTAAAAGCAAAATAGATAGTAGCCGTTTACCCCTTCATATAGCCATTATTATGGATGGCAATGGAAGGTGGGCTCAACAACGTGGTGAACCAAGAGTTTTTGGACATCAGCACGGGGTTGAATCTGTTCGTCATATTGCTACTGTTTCAGCTGAACTGGGTATTAAACATCTTACTTTATACGCTTTCTCCAGGGAAAACTGGAAAAGACCACAGTATGAAGTCGATGCACTAATGGACATTCTTGTCAACTCACTTACCCTGGAGCTCGATACATTAATGAAAAATAATATCAGACTAAGAGCAATAGGGGACATTTCGGGCCTTAATGCAAGTTGCCACGATCAATTGATGGAAACTATGAATAAGACCTCTCAGAATACTAAAATGGATCTTACTCTTGCAATTAATTATAGCGGAAGATGGGAATTAGGGGAAGCTGCCAAAAAAATATCATCAGATGTAGTCGATGGTAAACTTCCTCTTGATAGTATTACAGAAGAAACTATTGTAAATTACTTAAGTACAACAGGAATGCCAGATCCTGAGTTGCTTATTAGAACCGGAGGTGAAAATAGAGTAAGTAACTTCCTCCTTTGGCAAATTGCTTATTCTGAACTCTATTTTGCCAATGTTTTTTGGCCTGATTTCAGGGAAAACGACTTATACGAGGCCATTATAAACTACCAGAATCGTGAACGCCGATTCGGTATGATAAGTGAACAATTAAATCCAGCATCCGATAAATGAAATTTAAACACCGCCTTCTTACCATTGCCCTGCTATTCCTTTCTATTTCTGCGTCTACGCAAATACGTCTGGGTGATGATCTTAATCAGTTTGATTACACTACTCCTAAAGAATATATAATTGGCGGTATCACAGTAACCGGAGTGCAATATCTCGACCAAAATGTAATTATTATGCTGTCGGGGTTGCAGGTTGCTGACAAAATTGAAATACCGGGCGATAAAATTAGAAAGGCAATTGATAAACTTTGGACACAAGGTCTGTTTGAGGATATCAGCATTACTTCTTCAAAAATTTCTGATGACATTATCTATTTGAATATTAATCTGAAAGAACGCCCACGCCTTTCGAAATTCTCTTTTAAAGGTATTAAGAAATCTGAGGCTGATGATCTTAGAGAAAAGATCAATCTCGTTGCTAATGACGTAATTACAGAAAATGTAATTATCAGAACTTCTAATATTATCAAAAATCATTTCATTGGTAAGGGTTTCCTGAATACTACGGTTAATATAGAACAGAACAGGGATACTGTGCGAACCAATAGCGTTAGTCTGGTCATCAGGGTTGACAAAGGCGACAGGGTGCGTATCAAGACTATTAATATTATCGGCAATAAATACCTGAGCGATGCCCAATTAAAATCGGCATTGAAAGAAACTAAAGAGAAAGGTGTGATTGAACCATTTAAGATCCTTGATCAGTTTGTGTTTAAATTACCCGGTAAACTGCTCACTTTCAATAGTGACTCAATTATAGATTTCACTACAAACACTGTCAGTAAGCACCTTAAATTCAGGATATTTAAATCTTCAAAATTTATCAGAGACAGCTATAAAGAAGATCTCAACAAACTCATTACCCGCTTTAACGATCAGGGTTTCAGGGACGCTACCGTTTTAAGAGACACTGTTTACTCTGCCGGAGATAAGAAAAATATTAATCTCGATATCTATGTTAATGAGGGCAGCAGGTACTATTTTGGTGATATTAAATGGGTTGGTAATACAAAGTACACTTCTCAACAACTAAGTGATGTTTTGAAGATTAAGAAAGGTGATATTTACAATCAATCGGAGCTCGAAGCTAACCTTACTTACAATCCGAATGGCATAGATGTAAGTACTTTATATCTTGACGATGGATATCTATTCTTCTCTGTTGTTCCTGTGGAGGTTAATGTTGAAAATGATACTATTGACCTTGAAATGAGAATTAGAGAAGGTCAGCAGGCAACTATCAATAAAGTTACTATCAAAGGGAATACACGTACAAACGACCATGTTGTAATTCGTGAATTACGTACCCGTCCGGGTCAATTATTCAGCAGGTCCGACATTATACGTACCACCAGAGAATTAGCTCAATTAAGATACTTCGACCCTGAAAAGATAGTTCCAACACCTATACCAAATGCTGCTGATGGGACAGTTGACATAGAATATAAAGTTGAAGAAACATCTTCCGATCAGGTTGAATTATCTGGAGGTTATGGTTATGGTCGTGTAGTAGGTACACTCGGTCTGTCTTTCAACAATTTTTCAGCTCGTAACCTGTTTAAAGCATCTGCATGGAAACCAATTCCAACTGGCGACGGACAGAAGTTAAGCCTTCGTATGTCATCATATGGAAAGGGTTACATCAGTTACAGTGCATCATTTACTGAACCCTGGTTAGGTGGTCGTAAGCCCAATTCATTCAGTGTTAGCTACTACCACTCATTGTATTCAAATGGGTTAGGTAAGTCAGATTCAAGTTATTATTCCTTTGTAATCGACGGACTGTCATTTTCTTTGGGTAAGCGTCTTGAATGGCCCGATGATTATTTCACATTGTCGCATAGGATTTCTTTCCAGAATTATCGGTTGAATAACTACCGGAATATCTTTGCGTTTGGTACCGGTAACGGTGTTTATAGGAATTATAGTTATGGAATTACATTTGCTCGTAATTCTGTCGACAGTCCTATTTTCCAGCGTTCAGGTTCTGAAATAGCCTTGAGTGTTGATGTTACACCACCTTATTCACTCTTTAGTGATAAGAATTACAAAACGATGGCTGAAGATAAACGCTTTGAGTGGATTGAATATCATAAATGGAAATTCAATGCTTCAATTTTCAGACAGTTGGTGGGTAACCTTGTGTTGAGCGCACGTATTAAATATGGCTTCCTTGGTTTATATAATAAAGATATCGGGGTTACTCCATTCGATAGGTTCTATCTTGGAGGCGACGGATTATCAGGAACAACGAACCTTGATGGTCGTGAAGTAATTGGTATGCGTGGTTATGCAAATGAAACCTTAACTCCTGATTACTATCAGAATAGGAATACAGGTGGTACAATTTTCAACAAGAGTACACTTGAATTAAGGTATCCGTTATCATTGAACCCAAGTGCTACTATTTATGCTTTGACTTTTGTTGAAGCCGGAAACTCATGGCGGGACTTTCAAGAGTTCAATCCGTTCTCACTCAAGCGTTCTGCCGGTATCGGTGTGAGAGTATATCTGCCAATGTTTGGTTTACTCGGACTAGACTGGGGTTATGGATTTGATGAAATACCAGGTATTCCAACAGCTAATAAGAGTCAGTTCCACTTCTCAATTAATCAGAGTATTGATTAGTGGTTGCAGATTATTAGCCTGAGAATTTATGGCAGGTTTTTTGTTTACAAAGTGTATTCTTTATAATCATCAACGAAAATATTCACCTCAAAAAATGGAGGACAAAATGAAACGATTACTTTTAATTATCGCTGTATTATTTGCTGCTGCAACAACAACCAAGGCTCAAAAATTTGCTTATGTAGATAGTGAATTCATCCTTGAAAACATTCCTGAATATGCTGATGCAAAGAAGGAAGTTGATGAACTTTCAATGCAATGGCAAAAAGAAATTGAAGCAAAATTTTCAGAAATCGATCAACTTTATAAGAAATTCAGTGCCGAAGCTGTATTGTTACCCGATGACATTAAAGCTAAACGTGAACAAGAAATTATTGAAAAAGAAAAAGCTGCTAAGGATCTTCAAAAACAGCGTTTTGGAACTGATGGTGATTTATTCAAACGCCGTCAGGAACTAATCAGACCTGTTCAGGAAAAAATCTCAGCTGCACTTGAAGCTTTGGCATCAACTGAAAATTATGCAGTGATATTTGATAAAGCTGGCAGCGTTTCAATGATGTACACAAATCCACGATATGATATCAGCGAAGAAGTGCTCGATAAAATGGGCTATTCTTATAAGACCAGAAAATAAATATTGATTGGTTTTTAGCTTACTTTCATAAAGTTGCATATTTCACATTAATTATTAATTTTGCAAATCTCTAAACCCAAACCTTTAAACGAGTACAATGAAACAAGTATTTAAATTCTTCCTGGTAATTATTATAGCCGGTCTGGCATTACAAAGCTCTGCCCAAAAAGCTCAGAAATTAGGTCATATTAATTTTGCTCAACTTTATGAGGCAATGCCCGGACAAGACACTATTCGTAAACAATTCACAGATTTCCAAACTCAACTGCAGTCACAATTCCAGGCCATGCAGACTGAATATGAAAGTAAATTAGCCGACTATCAGAGCAATCAGGCTACAATGTCAAGTATTATCAAACAGACTAAAGAAAAAGAAATAGTTGACCTTCAAAGACGTATTCAGGACTTCCAACAAAATGCACAGGAAGAACTTCAAAATAAGGAAAATGAATTAACAGCTCCTATCATTGAAAAAGCTCGTAATGCTGTAAAGGATGTTGCTAAAGAAAACGGTTATACTTTTATCTTCAATTCAACTGAAGGTCTCCTCCTTTATTCTGAACAGGCTGATGATATCATGGCTCTTGTTAAGAAAAAACTAAACCTGAAATAAATTCCTATTATAGATCTTACTTAATGTAAGATTCTGTTAATATTCTTCAAAATATAAGAGGCTGTCTCAAACGAGATGGCCTTTTTTTTGCCGTTTTAAAAAATCACTGCAAAGAACTTGCAGATACAACTAAATATAAGAAACAACTTCCTTTTAAATTATAAACATAAGGATTACTTTTATCCTTGTAATGATCGCAAACACATCGCAAATACGCCCTGTATACCTTTAGGGTATATGGAGGGTATATAGGGTGTATATAGGGGGTATATGTGGGGTATATGGGAACCTAATTAATCTCCTCTTTTTTTAGATATTACCCACATTAAATTATCTTCACTGAAGAATTGAAAGTGCATCAATTACCTTTAACCTTTTCATCATTTCTGCAAGGTTATTTATATCAGGCATCAATTCTAAACATCTCTCTCTTCAACCAAATACGGTTGATTATGTGTTTCTATTAGAAACATAATTAATGAGTGATCAAATTGTAAAGAACTTTGAAGAACTGGTTGAATTAAATTTTCAGCTCTATAGTAATCTATTCCTGACTATCCCTATGGATATTGTTGTTCAAACAGGAATGCTGATACCCATCATGAGAGATGAATGTGAGAAAGGACTAGCTGAAGGGAAAGATCCTGTTGTTATTATTAATGACTTTCTTGATAAGAACCGACCGGGGTTGGATGAAAAGCAACGCATTGACTTTCTTTTTTACGTGATTCAATATGTTGAAAGACAAATTCTGTTAATTGATGCTCTTGAAGATGCGGCATACACAAAGATTCACCGGATTGATGGTCCCAATACCCTTCATCAGTTCCTTCAACGCATAAAAGATGATCATTTGGAATGGAAGCTTCAACACTTCATAGAAAATTTCGGTATAAGAGTAGTACTTACCGCCCATCCAACTCAATTTTACCCGGGACAGGTACTTGCCATTGGAGCTGATTTAACAAAGGCAATTTCATTAAAAGAATCCTCAACCGTTCGTGATTTGATGCATCAGTTGAGCAAAACTCCATTTTTCAGAAAACAAAAACCGACACCTTTAAACGAGGCAATCAGACTAACCTGGTATTTGGTTAATATCTTTTATCCTGCAGCCGGAGATCTTCTGGATGTAATTGCTGAAGATTATCCCGACCAGGTTGACAAGAACAATCAACTTATTTCACTTGGGTTTTGGCCCGGGGGTGATCGCGATGGTAATCCGTTTATTGATACCGAAACAACGCTTAAAGTCGCTTCCTTTCTTAGGAATTCTATTATGGATTGTTACCTTGATGATGTTAGGAACCTAAAGCGTAGATTGAGTTTTGTAGGAGTTTTTGATAAACTTGAAAAGATTGAAGAACAGCTTATAGCCGAAAAAGCAAATACAGGAAATGAGCCACAATTTAAAAATAATGAATTGATTGATTCACTTTTAGAAATTGAAAGAACTATTGTGGAACAGCATGGCAGTCTCTTCTTAAATTATATACAAAAGTTTAGAAGACAGGTGGCTATGTTCGGGTATCATTTTGCAAGTCTTGATATCAGGCAGGATAGCCGGGTGATTTCTAAAGCATTTGAAGATACTTTGAAGAAACTTCCCGGTTTGTTGCCCGATTCTTTTGCCCATTGGCAATTAAATGATCAGGTTTCTGCGCTTCTTAACATAGAAGGAAATATACCCTCGATGCAATATGAAGATGCGCTTACAACAGATACTCTTGGTTCTATGAAAGCTATGAAGCAAATTCAGTTAATGAATGGCGAGTTCGGTTGCAACAGGTATATTATCAGCAATTGCCGTGGTCCGTTGGACATCGCTAAAGTTATCGCACTATTTAAATTATCGGGATGGGACTCTCCGGTAGTTGATGTTGTACCATTGTTTGAGACCATTGAAGATCTAAGACATGCAGGCCACTCGATGCAGGACATTTATGAAAACGCTGATTATAAAGCACATCTCAACAGGCGTGGAAACAAACAAACTGTAATGCTTGGATTCTCGGATGGTACTAAGGATGGCGGTTATTTAATGGCTAACTGGTCAATATTTCTGGCTAAAGAAGAGATTACCCGTGTTTCGAGAGATGCTGGTATTGAAGTTATTTTCTTTGATGGCAGGGGCGGACCACCTGCACGCGGTGGAGGAAACACGCATCAGTTTTATTCAGCATTAGGCAGTCGCATTGATAGTCGTCAGATTCATCTTACACTGCAAGGCCAGACAATTAGTTCAAATTATGGTTTAAGGGAATCGGCAGTACATAATCTTGGTTACCTTTTAACCGCAGGTCTTTCAAATAATATCTTTAACAGACCAGACAGAGATTTATCAGATGACGACAGATCACTGATTAGTGAAATGGCGGAGGATAGTTTAAAGTTTTACGAAAATTTCAAGAATCATCCATTATTTATTCCATTTCTTGAGGAAAGAAGCACCCTCAAATATTATGGAATGGCCAATATAAGCAGCAGGCCATCAAAACGAAGTGAAGGTGGAAAGCTCTTGCTCGAAGATCTGAGAGCAATACCTTTTGTTGGTGCCTGGAGTCAGCTTAAACAGAATGTACCGGGTTTCTTTGGATTGGGTACAGCACTTAAAATTCAGGAAGATAAAGGAAACCTTCAAACGTGTGTTGATCTTTATCAACGCTCAGGCTTTTTCCGTGCCTTAATTTCTAACAGCATGCAAAGTATAAGTAAATCAAACTTTGCATTAACAAAATACATGGAGAGTGATGAAAAGTATGGTGGATTTTGGAGAATAATCTTCAATGAATTTGAGCTAACACGTCAAATGTTGCTAAAAGTATCGGGAATGGTTATACTGCTTGAAGACAACCCAAGGAGCCGTAAAAGCATTAAACTTCGTGAAAAGGTTGTTCTTCCGCTTCTTGTGATTCAGCAATATGCTTTAATGAAAATTCAACAGGGTAACACCGAATTTATTGAAATCTATGAAAAACTGGTGATGCGTTCATTATTCGGTAATATCAATGCCACCCGAAATGCGGTTTAGTATAAATAGGATCTGTAAATCATTGACCAGCCAATCAGTGGCTTATCACTAATCGTGTCGTTGGAAATCGCTTTAGTTTATATAGCGTTATCATCCTTGGTTGGTGGTAAATCAGTCTTTTCTGCTGAAATAATCTTTTTTGGTGCGAAAAATACTGAAGCCAGGATGCTTATTGTGAGTAAAGCAAAGATGATTAATAAGGAGGTAACAATATCAAGCTTGTATGGTGTGCTTGAGATCAGCATTTTAATACCAACAAACGAAAGAATTGCTGCAAGACCATATTTCAAATAGTGGAAATATTGTGTTATTCCTGCAAGTGCAAAATATAAGGCTCTCAATCCCAGTATAGCAAAGACGTTTGATGTAAAAATGATGAAAATATCATTTGAAACTGCCAATATAGCAGGAATTGAATCAACAGCAAAAATAAGGTCGGTAAACTCAACAATAATTAAAACAATAAATAGGGGAGTGGCAAAAGTTTTTGCATTTATTCTTACAAAGAACTTACTACCATGCATATCACCGGTTACAGGAAAGAACCTTGTAAACAACCGCACCAGGGGATTCTTATCCGGGTTAATATCTTCCTTATTTGGTTTAAGCATTGCAATTCCCGAATAAATAAGGAATCCTCCGAAGATATAAATGAGCCAATGAAATTTTTCAAGCAATGCTACACCGGCAAAAATAAACACTGCGCGCATAGCCAATGCTCCTATGATGCCCCAAAAAAGAACTTTATGCTGGTATTTTGAATCGACCTTGAAGAATCCAAAAAGCATGATAAAAACAAAAAGATTATCGACACTTAATGATTTCTCAATAAGATAACCGGCAAGAAATTCAAGTGCTTTTTCTTTACCCATAAAGTAATAGATAAAGACATTAAAGCCAAGTGATAGAATAATCCAAACTGCACTCCAGATAAGAGCTTCCTTTAGTTCGACTTTATGAGCTTTTCTATGAAAAACACCAAGGTCAAGAACAAGCATTATAAGTACTAATACTGTAAAACCCAGCCACATGTAACTGCTTACTTCCATATCGTTAAAATAAATATTTGATTGCGAAAAATCCTGCAATTATTAGTGCTGTGAATCCAAGAGCTAATGAATTAAAATACTTGTCAATGAAACCTTTAATGCTGGGGCCATATTTCCATATCAATCCTGAAACAAGAAAGAAGCGGGCACTTCTGCTTATAACGGATGCCAAGATGAACATAAACAAGTTCATCTGAAATACTCCTGAAGTGATTGTAAATACTTTATAAGGAATTGGAGTAAAACCTGCAGTAAAGATTACCCAGAAATCCCATTTATCAAACAATTCTTTTATCTGGTAATATAAACCTTCAGTAAAACCCGGAATGTTGTGGAAGAAGAATTGGGCAAATCCTGTAAATTCTCCATTAGGAGCAATCCAGGCATAATAGCCAAGGGAATAACCAACCAAAGCTCCTAATACCGATGCTACTGAACACACCGCCGCAAAATGAAATGATCTTCCCGGTTTACCTAGAGCTAGAGCAATTAGCAGTACATCGGGGGGTACAGGAAAGAATATTGATTCTATGAATGCCAGTATAAATAAAGCAAGATTTCCGTAGCTACTCTCAGCCCAGCTTAATACCCAATCATACAGGTTGCGTAACCACTTCACCCTAGTTATTATTAATTAATAAAAAAATTAGACTTAACTCTCATTTCATGCTGAAAAGCATGATGTTAATTTCTTCTCAGAAAAATCATGATATAATACATAAGTGTTGCCAATGAGGCAAGAGCAGCAACTACATACGTATAAGCAGCCAGTCTGAGAGCTTCTTCAGCTTTTGGAAGTGTAACAGTTGAAGTTATACCACTGCCATCAAGCCATGCAGTTGCACGTCGACTTGCATCTATTTCAACAGGCAATGTAATGAAGCTGAAGAGTGTTGTGAGTGCAAATAGTACAATTCCTGCCAGTAATAATTGAGGGAAAGTGTTAACCATTAAAATGCCTCCAAGGAGTATCCACTGCACCCATCTTGAAGAAAAGCTTACAACAGGTACTAAAGCTGATCTCATTTGTAACCATGCATATGCATTTGCATGTTGCACGGCATGTCCGCATTCGTGAGCTGCAATTGCAGCAGAAGAAATACTACGGCCATGATATACATCAGCACTTAAATTAACTGTCTTTTTTTCAGGGTTATAATGATCACTGAGTTCTCCGTCAACAGACAGAACAGTAACATCAGTTATTCCATTATCATAAAGCATTTTTTCAGCAACCTCTTTACCACTAAGGTTATAATTAACCGGTATTTTACTGTATTCACGGAATTTCGATTTCAGTCTGGCCCCTATTGCCCAGCTTGCGATCATGAAAACTGCAAAAATTAATAAGTATCCCATTGTTTTATTAGTTGTTTTTTACGTCATTATAAATATCAAAAAGTTTGCCATAAAACGGCATTAAGTCATATTGTCATGTGAAATCAAAAAAATTGAAAAGGTACTTCCGGAAGCGATAGAAGTGTTTGAATTTACAACTTTGATTAACGTTGTATCAAAAGTTCTCTGATTCAAAATCAATTAGAGGTTTGATACTTTCATCATGCCAACTTGCATACATGGTGTAGCTTTTCGAGATACGGTTCACCTGACCTTCAAGAAGTGCGGTGTCGATAGTTTTGATCTTTTTTGCGGGGACTCCTGCATAAACACTACCTGATTCAATTACTGTACCCTGCGAAACTACTGCTCCTGCGGCGATTATACAATTACTATTAATCACTACATCATCCATTATTATTGATCCCATGCCAATAAGAACGTTGTCATGTATAGTACAACCGTGTACAATTGCATTGTGTGCTATTGAAACGTTATTACCAATATTGACTGGCGATTTTTTATAAGTGCAATGAATAACAGCACCATCCTGTATATTCACATTGTTGCCAATCTTAATATAATGAACGTCACCTCTCACAACTGCATTAAACCACACGCTGCAATTATCGCCCATTACAACATCCCCAACTACTGTTGCGTTTTCGGCAAAAAAACAGTTACTACCAAATTTTGGGTGTTTATCTCTTACTGCTCTTATTAGTGCCATGTTATGTTTGGTTTATTACAACAAATTGTCTGAAGCTTATGACTAACAACATCAATCTGTTAAATAACTATTTGATTTATAAAGAATCGGCACTATTTGATGGAACATCCTGGACATACTTTCTCGGATAGTCGATTGAGTGATGTAGTCCTCTGCTTTCCTTTCTGTTCTGTGCCATTGTTATAATTAACGATGCGACTGATATCATGTTGCGAAGTTCACATATTTTCTCTGTCACTACTGACTTTTCATAGAGTTCTTCAGTTTCCTGCTCAAGTATCTGTAGTCGGTCGAAAGCTCTCTTTAAACGGAGATTAGAACGCACAATCCCTACATAGTTTGTCATGATACCCTGAAGTTCCTTTGTCGACTGTGTAATAAGGATCATCTCTTCATTGAAAACAGTTCCCTTATCGTCCCAGTCGGGTATCTCTTCTTTGTATTGTATTTTATTAAATTCATCAAGTGCTATCAGTGAGGCCCTGTGTGAAAATACCAGTGACTCGAGCAATGAATTAGAAGCAAGACGATTAGCACCATGTAAGCCTGTTGAAGAACATTCGCCCGAAGCAAAACAATTCTTGATTGTGCTTCTGGCATAAGCGTCAACTTTGATACCCCCACAAGTATAATGAGCGGCAGGTACAACAGGAATCATCATCTTAGTCATATCAACGCCAATACTCAGGCACTTTGCATAAATCATTGGGAAATGATTAAGTATTACTTCCATTGGTAAATGCCTGGCATCAAGACAAACATAATCATCACCACTCAATTTGAGTTCATTATCAATGGCTCTTGCCACAATGTCTCTGGGAGCAAGTGAAAGGCGGGCATCATATTTCTGCATAAATTCTTTTCCCTGCCTGGTTTTTAACACCGCACCTGAACCACGAAGAGCTTCAGTAATAAGGAAATTAGGTTTTTCATTAGGATTATACAGTGAAGTTGGATGAAACTGTATGAATTCCATTTTATCTATATCACCCTTTGCCCGTTGCACCATTGCAATTCCATCACCTGTTGCAATTGGAGGATTTGTTGTGGTAGCATATACATTTCCAGAACCTCCTGTTGAAACCATAGTGACTTTTGATAGAATCGTAATAATCTGATGATTTGCTTTATTCAGCACATATGCACCATAACATTCAATTTTATCTTTCGTACTATCAACCTCGATACCTAAGTGATGCTGTGTAATGATATCGACAGCAAAGTGATTTTCGAGAATTTCAACATTCTTATGCGACTTTACTTTCTGTAAAAGGGTATCTTCAATCTCAGCTCCTGTTTGATCTTTATGATGAAGCACTCTAAACTCTGAATGTCCGCCTTCTTTGGCAAGATCGAACTGGCCACTGGTATTTTTATCAAAACTTACACCCCAGTCAATTAATTCTTTAACCCTGTCGGTAGATTCGGTAATAGTAATCTTCACAATTTCCGGATCACTCAAATCATCACCCGCAATCATTGTGTCCCTGATATGTTTTTCATAAGTATCAGGTGTATACATCACTGCCGCTATTCCTCCCTGAGCATAATGAGTGGCACTTTCTTCGGCTTCACGTTTAGTAACGATGCAAACCTTACCGTGATCAGCAACTTTAAGAGCAAAACTTAGTCCTGCAATCCCTGTACCTATCACCAAAAAATCAACTTTCTTACGTATTTCCATTATATTTGAAATTCGCGCAAAATTACAACGAATAATTCTTAAATATCAATAAACAGATATGAGATATAACCCAAGATACTCACTAATGTCTCTTATGGGATCTGTTATTCTATACCCAGAAGACCTTTAACAGGATCTTTCCCTTCATAAAACATGACAGATGGATTCTCTAATAACTCTTTCACTTTAACGAGAAAACTTACTGAATCTTTTCCGTCAATAACCCTGTGATCGTATGATAGAGCCACATACATCATCGGGGCAATAACTACTTGCCCGTTTAATGCAATTGGTCTGTCGATGATATTGTGCATACCAAGAATGGCACTCTGTGGAGGATTAAGGATTGGAGTTGAGAGCATAGAGCCAAACACTCCTCCATTAGATATGGTGAAAGTGCCCCCGGTCATTTCTTCGAGTGATAACTTATTATTTCTGGCTTTTTCGGCAAGCTCTTTTATTTTAAGTTCTATTTCAGCAATGCTCATCAGTTCAGTGTTTCTAACCACCGGAACAACAAGGCCTTTAGGTGAACTTACTGCGATACCTATATCATTAAAATTATGGTAAATCAGCTCATCACCATCTATAATAGAGTTAACTTGTGGAAACTGTTTTAATGCCAGAGTAATAGCTTTAGTGAAAATCGACATGAAGCCAATTGATACACCATATTTTTCCTTAAACTTATCGTTATACTTTTTCTTAATAGCCATGATATTACTCATGTTCACTTCATTGAAGGTTGTGAGCATGGCCGTTTCATTCTTTACACTAACAAGTCTTTGCGATAACTTTAAGCGCAGTGTACTCATCTTTTTGCGTTCAACAGATCTGTTCCCATCTGATGAAAAACTAATTTGTAGTTCACTCTTTTGCGTAGTCTCAGGAGTTGATTCAACTTGTTGAATGGGCACCTCTGCAGATGATTTTTTGCTTGCCGGTTTATCCTGTTCAACTGATTTAACAGTCTTTTTATCAGGTAAAGATTCAATGTCGGCTTTGCTTACCCTTTTACCTCCAAGCTGTTGTAAAACATCTTCATTGCTGAGGTTCCGCTCTTCCATCATCTTCTTTGCCAAAGGAGTAATATGCGTTTTTACAGATGCATTATTTTCTGCAGCATACACTGAAGCATCTTCTTTAACTGGAACTTCTTCAGGTAATGTAGTATTCTCTGGTTTTGAAATAGCTGGAGATACAGAGTCTGCAGATGTTGCTGCAGTTTGTTTACTGTCGTGTGAACTAATGCCTGAACCAACTGCATCAGTGTCAATTGTGGCAACAACAGTTCCAACGTTAACAGTATCACCTTCTTTGATCTTCAGACTTATTTTTCCCTGTTCGGGTGCATTGATGGTTAATGTGGCCTTATCTGAATCTACTTCAGCAATTTCGGCATCACGCTCTATAATTTCACCATCTTTTACAAGCCAGGAAGAAAGCTGAACCTCGGTAATAGATTCCCCCGGACTTGGTACTTTAACTTCTATGATCATCTTTTTAAATAATTTGCTTCATTATTCCCGTTCACTTTTCTCAGTTTCCGGAACAAAAACCCATTCTTTAGGTGCACACAACATCTTACATATCTTGTCTGAATTATCGCAATTACATTCACCATAAGTTTTCTGCATAATTTTTTCTTGCTGCAGATGATGTAAGTTTGAATTACCGGTTGCCGGACTTCCGCTTTCGGGTCTGGCGACCAACAATAGGTCGTTTTCCTTGTAATGTCTCATGATAAATGGCCATGCACCCATATTTGCCGGTTCTTCCTGAACCCAAAGAAAACGAGTTGCATTTGAGTATTTTTCAACAATTGCCCGTATCTGTTCCTGTGGATATGGATATATTTGTTCAAGTCTGACAATTGCCACCTTATGGAACTTCCGTTTTTCACGTTCCTGTACTAGTTCGTAATAAACTTTGCCGCTAGTAAAAACAACTCTTTCAATCTGTTCAGGATCGGCAGTTTCATCGTCAATTACTTCCCTGAACCCTCCAAAGGTCAGTTCTTCTATTGGCGAAACGCATGCAGGGTTGCGCAAAAGGCTCTTAGGTGTAAATAATACCAGCGGTTTCCGGAAAGGCCTGTGGTTTTGTCTTCTCAGCAGATGAAACAAATTAGCAGGGGTGGTGCAGTTTACTATCTGCATATTATTCTCAGCTGCCAGTACAAGAAATCGTTCCATTCTGCCACTTGAATGTTCAGGCCCTTGTCCCTCATAACCATGCGGCAGATATAAAACAAGGTTACTCATTACCCGCCATTTATCTTCAGCACTACTTAAATACTGATCTACAATAATCTGTGCACCGTTATAGAAATCACCAAACTGAGCTTCCCATATATTCAGCGCATTTGGTGTGACTAATGAATATCCATATTCAAATCCTAATACTGCATATTCTGACAGCAATGAATTATAAATGCTGAAAGAAGCTTT
>JBLMZZ010000037.1:0-8677 GCA_050259095.1 Omnitrophica WOR_2 bacterium
TCTAATTATGTTAAATATCACTGGTGGTGGTGAAGAGCTTTTTAAATTGAATCATCCATCAATCTATCTTAAACCGGATGCAGTATTTGATATTAAAACTGATGAGGAAACTATAATTAAAAGTGTTAAAGAGCTGTTTTGATAAACACTTATAACTTTTCTATAGCTGCCACTTCATTCTCATTCTCAGGATCTTTGTTTTTTGGTAATATTTGAGTTAAAATTCTTGATGGATTTTGTTCAGTATAATTCTTCCATCCGCTGAATTTCTTTTCAGTTCCAGCCGGATTATTCTGAAGATGATGACAAACCGCTGCAGCTAAAGCATCAGTGGCATCAAGTAATTTAGTTTCATTGGGCATTATCAATAAATGCCCCAGCATTGCAGCTACCTGCTCTTTTGAAGCACCGCCTTTACCGGTTATTGATTGCTTAATTTTACGGGGAGAATATTCAAATATGGGTATATTCCTATAAAGAGCTGCTGCCATAGCGACACCCTGCGCTCTACCCAGCTTAAGCATTGATTGCACATTCTTGCCAAAGAATGGCGCTTCTATTGCAAGTTCATCAGGGTTATAATGATCTATCAGACCAAGTATTGATTCAAAAATCTTTTTTAGTCTTAACGAATGTTCTTCCTTATAGCTAAACTTGAAAACATCAAGAGTGATGAGTTCAATTTTCTTACCTTTATCCGCAATAAGTCCGTATCCCATTACTTGAGTACCGGGATCAATACCCAGGATAATCCTGTCGGTTTGCATAGTTTTTGAATAATAAAATTATAATGGTCCTGACAGCAAAGGTAAAGAAAAGCATCAATACAAGTTTGCGTTTAATCATTGCTTTCCTGGCGGTTTGGTTTATTTATAACCAGATTAACAATAGTGAAAATTTAATATCTTTTTCAAATTCAATTAAAGCCGCTGCAAAGGGAACCCAATTTAGATACCTTATATTTATTTCAATTCTGTTGATGCCATTTAACTGGGGCATTGAATCTTACAAATGGAAGACACTAATAAGCTATGTTGAAAGAGTATCGTTTGTTCAAGCTTATAAATCAGTACTCACTGGTATTACGATGAGTCTTTTTACTCCTAACAGAGTTGGTGAATTTTTTGGACGGCTACTAACACTTAAATATGCTCACCCACTAAAAGGAGCATTCTTAACTATTACAGGAAGTATAAGTCAGCTCCTTACTACAATTTTAATGGGTATTGTAGCAATATGTTTTTTTATACCGTTTTACTTTGATTTGCATGACAATAGCATTCTGATATCGTATATACTTATTTCTGTAAGTGCAATCATTACAGGCATATTCCTGGTAATGATGTATTTAAATGTATCAGGTATTTCGCGGTTGACTAGAGGATTGATTAAACCAGGTTGGCAGAAAATAAGAGGATACTTAAGGGTAATGCGCAGATTAAAACGGCATGTACTTGTTAAGGTGTTAAGTTTAAGCATTCTGCGATATTGTATTTTCTCTTCACAGTTTTATCTTCTCTTGGTAGCATTTGGTATTAAAATACCTTGGTTTGAATCATTTGTTCTGATATCAATGATATATTTTACAATGACTGTTATACCAACAATTGCTTTAGTTGATTTAGGGATTCGTGGATCAGTGTCTGTTTATTTTCTTAGTATGTTCACTGGAGATCAACCAGGTGCAACAATTGCTATACTTGCTGCATCCACCTCAGTCTGGATTATTAATTTGGCCTTCCCTTCATTACTGGGATTGTTATTTATTAACCGTATAAAGTTAATCCGTAAAATCTGATGATAATCCAAATTCTTACTATCATAACCTTATTGATAACAGTTAATTATTGTTGGATAATTATATCTTATACTTTCGGTTTAAGAAAACTTGTGTCAGATAGTAAAGTAATAAAGTCTGTAACTGGTAATCATCATTCTATATCTTCAAAAATTATTCAACAAACTCGTCAGGAAATAACCACCAATCATAAAAGTTTTGTTAGTGTAATCATCTCAGCGCGTAATGAAGAGAAAAATATAAAAAAATGCCTTGAATGTCTTGCTAAACAGGACTATAATAATGAATATTTTGAAGTACTGATAATTAATGATCATTCATCAGACAAAACAGTTGACATCATAAAGACCTTTATTTTAAATGGTGATATAGACGTTAAACTTCTACATTCATCAGATACAAGCGGAAAGAAGGCGGCCTTAAGTGCAGGATATAAAGTAGCGAAAGGTGAATTGATTTTGACTACAGATGCTGATTGTGAGGTACAACCCTCATGGATTAGTGCCATGAATAGTGCTTTTAATTCGTCCGATGCACTTTTAATTACCGGTCCGGTGATGATGTTTCAGGGAAAAGGCTGTTTTAATAAATTTCAGTGCATTGAATTTAATTCACTCATAGCTTCGACAGCAGGAAGTATTGGCTTAAACAGACCGATTATGAGTAATGGAGCAAATATGGGATTTAAAAGAGCTGCTCTTAATGAACTTCAAATGAGAACCGCCTTAGATAAAACTGTATCTAATCCAATGCAGAATCAAAGATCATCAGGAGATGATGTATTTTTAATGCTGGCCTTTAAAAATTTGTTTGGTAAAAAGAGTATTTCATTTCTCAATAATCCTGAAACAGTAGTATATACTTTTGCACAAAACACTTTAAAGCAGTTTATAAGTCAACGCTTAAGATGGGTATCAAAAAGCGGTGGATATAGAGATCCGCAAGTTATTTATACAGCCCTTTCAATATTCATCTTTAACCTGTTAATGCTTTTACTAGTTCCTGCAATATTGATTCTGTTTTTTCAAAACTCCTATTTAGTGGAGTTGCTTCTTAAAGTCCTCCTTGTAATATTTTCATTAAAAACAATTGTTGATTACTTATTACTTTATGAGTATAGCAGTTTATTTGGTCAAAAGAAGCTATTACCTTACCTATTTATATTTGAACCGCTAGTGATCTTATATACAGTTCTTGTAGGAATATTGGGGAACTTTCTAACGTTCAGTTGGAAAGGACGGATATATAAAAAGTGAACATTATCAGGTGAAATAATTTCTATTTTAGGCTGACTATTTATATATTGAAGAAGAAGTTAGAATAGATTCAGCTATAATGAGATCGAGAGGAGTTGTTATTTTAATGTTTTCAGGATTTCCTTTAAATAGAGAAATAGGAAAATTGAGTTGCTCAACAATTGTGGAATCATCAGTAAAAGAAGGAGTTTGTATAGCACTGTAAGCTCTTTTTAAGATTGAGAGCAAGAAACATTGAGGAGTTTGAATTGCTTTATATCTGTCGCGTTCAACGTGTCGGTTATTGACACCTTCAATTACTCTTATTGAATCATTTATATCAATAAAGGGAACGGCTGCACCATTTTCTTCAGCAATGCTATAACATAAGTTAATTGTATCCTTAGATACAAGAGGACGCACACCATCGTGCACAGCTACAAGGGCTTCTTTTCCATTAATTAAATCGAGTCCATTTTTAACAGACTGAGATCTGAATAATCCTCCAGCAACCACTTTATGCTTAATAACAAAAGAGTATTCAGTACAAAGATTTTCCCAATAGTTAATGAAAGAAGGAGGAATAACAATAATAATATTATCAACACCGGACTTCGAAAATGCTTCGACGGCCCACATTAGTATTGGTGTACCATGAAGCAACATGAACTGTTTAGGTATAGTGGAGCCCATTCGAACCCCAGTACCACCCGCAACAATAATTACATACTTATTCATTAGGTCTTTTAAAGGATGAGCATGGCATCTCCATAAGTAAAGAAACGGTATTTTTCTTTAATAGCTTCTTTGTATGCACTCATTAAAAAATCAAAATCAGCAAATGCAGCAGTCATCATAAGCATAGGTGACTGTGGCATATGGAAATTTGTAATCATACTCGTAGGGATACTAAAATCATACGGAGGAAATATAAACTTATTAGACCATCCTTTATATGGTTTGAGTAATCCGGCAATAGAAACAGAAGTTTCAACTGCTTTCATAGTAGTAGTACCCACAACACAAACTTGTTTTTTATCGTTCTTTGCTTTATTAACAATATTAGCAGCTATTTCTTCAATAATTAACTCCTCGGAATCCATTTTGTGTTTTGTGAGGTCCTCAACATCAATAGCTCTGAAATTGCCAACACCTGCATGCAGTGTTACGCATGAAAAAGTCACACCTCTAAGTTCAAGCCTTTTCATTAATTCCCGACTGAAATGCAAGCCTGCAGTTGGAGCTGCAACTGCCCCTTCCTTACTTGCATAAATGGTTTGATACCATTCTTTATCCTCAGGAAGAATATCTCGTAAAGCCTGGATTTCTTCAGGTAATGGAGTTTTTCCTAATCCATCAATAGTTTGTTTAAATTGCTCATATGGTCCATCAAAGAGGAATCTCAAAGTACGTCCACGTGAAGTTGTATTGTCAATAACTTCAGCTACTAATGAATCATCTTCACCAAAATAAAGTTTATTACCAATTCTAATTTTTCGAGCCGGATCAACGAGTACATCCCATAAACGTGCTTCGGCGTTAAGTTCTCTCAAAAGAAAAACAGTGATTTTAGCACCTGTCTTCTCTTTTTCACCTGTAAGTAAGGCAGGGAATACTCTGGTATTATTGATAACAAATACATCACCTTCGCCAAAATATTCAAGAATATCAGTAAACATTCGGTGTTCAATTGTTTTGGTCTTTCTATTCAAAACCATAAGGCGCGATTCACCCCTATTGGGAGTAGGCTGTTGGGCTATGAGGTCATTTGGTAATGAATAACGAAATTGTGAAAGTTTCATTCTGGAAAATATTTAAAGTTAAGGTAATAATAATAACGGTAAAGTGATCAAAATTATCTCTCCATTATAAAGAATATTATTTTTGCAATTAGATTTCTTTAGATCAACTAACAGATTAGATCAGGTACATATATAAAGTACGCTATTTTAAGGGGTGCAAAATTAATACATTTTGGCCTAAAAATCAAGGGCTTTTTTCTCTTTTTTAGCATTTTTGTATAGTGGTCAATAAAAAAACATTGTAACTTTGCCGACTGAATCATTCAATAATTAACCCATTTAGAAGAAATATAGATGGCAACAGTGGTTAACATTTTCTCAGGGAGAGCCACCCGTTACTTGGCTGAGAGAATTGCATCAAGCTATGGTAGGAAATTAGGTGATGTACTTATCACTGACTTCTCAGATGGTGAATTTCAGCCTTCTTTTGAGGAAAATATCAGAGGCAATGACCTTTTTATCGTTCAATCGACCTTTGCTCCATCAGATAATCTGTTTGAGCTTTTATTAATGATTGATGCAGCCAAAAGAGCATCAGCAAGACATATTATCGCTGTAATTCCGTATTTTGGATTCGCACGTCAGGATCGCAAAGATAAACCCCGGGTTTCTATTGCTGCAAAACTGGTAGCTAACTTGCTTACAGCAGCCGGAGTTCAAAGAATTATTACAATTGACCTGCACGCTGATCAAATACAGGGATTTTTTGATGTACCTGTTGATCACTTGTACTCTTCTTCAATTTTTATTCCCTACATCAAGCACATGAACCTTCCAAATTTAACAATGGCATCACCAGATACCGGAGGTACCAGAAGGGCTGCTGCATATGCTAAGATTTTGAATACTTCATTTGTTATTTGTTATAAACAAAGACTTAAAGCAAATCAGGTTGATACAATGGCACTAATTGGTGATGTAACAGGTAAGGATGTTATACTAGTAGATGATATTATTGATACAGGAGGAACAATTTGCAAAGCTGCAAAGTTAATGATGGATAACGGAGCAAATAGTGTAAGGGGATTTTGTACTCATCCACTGTTATCAGGTAATGCAGTTGAGAAAATTGAAAAATCAGCCTTTACTGAAGTCGTTGTAACTGACACAATACCATTGAAAGTTCAAAGTCCCAAGATTAAAGTATTAAGTACTGCAGATCTTTTGGCTGATGTAATCGGAAAAGTTCATAATTATGAATCAATTTCCACTCTCTTTAAATTTGATTAATATTTTTATAAACTCTAACAAATAATTTAAAAATGAAAACAGTATCATTGAGCGGTTCTCTTCGTGAGAACGTAGGGAAAAAAGATGCTAAAGCACAACGCGTTGCCGGAAAGGTTCCATGCGTAATCTATGGTGGTAAAGAGCAAATTCACTTTACAACTGATGAGGTTAATTTTAAACCGATTCTTTATTCTCCATCATCTTTTTTGATTAATGTAAATGTTGATGGTAAAGAATATCTAACCATATTACAGGATGTTCAGTCACACCCTGTTACAGACCGTCTACTTCATGTTGATTTTATGGAACTTGATCCAAAAAAACCAGTGACTATCTCAGTTCCTATCAGAATTACAGGTACTTCTCCAGGTGTTTTAAGAGGTGGAAAGTTAATTAAGAAATTCCGTAAGCTAAAAGTAAAAGCACTCATTCAAAATTTACCTGACGAAATCGAAATAAGTATTTCGGAACTTGAATTGAATCAAGCAGTTAAAGTTGTTGACCTTAAGTTAGATAATGTTGAATTCTTAGACATTAAAAATGCTGTTATTGTAACAGTTCAAGCTACACGTAATGTTGAACCTGTTGCTCCTGGTAAGTAATCTTTTGCAATATTTATATTAATTGTAAAGGCGTTGCGAGCAACGCCTTTACAATTTAAATGAAAATATACAATAATGAAATATCTAATTGCAGGCTTAGGAAATATTGGTGATGAATACACCAATACCAGGCATAATATAGGATTCATTATTGCTGACGCACTTGCGCAAGATCTGGGTGTTAAATTTGTTACTGACCGCCTTGCATCGAGAGCAGAAGCACGTATCAAGGGTAGAACCGTTATCATAATTAAGCCAACCACTTATATGAACTTAAGTGGTAAAGCATTTAAATACTGGCTTACGATGGAAAAGATTGAGGTTCAAAATTCACTTGTCATAGTTGATGATCTGGATCTTTCTCCGGGATCATTGCGTCTTAAAACCAAAGGAAGTGGTGGCAGTCATAATGGCCTCAACAATATAATAGAAATGCTAGGTAATAATGAATTCCCCAGACTAAGAGTTGGTATAGGCAATGATTTTGCAAGAGGGTTTCAGGTAGATTATGTATTGGGAAAATTCACTCGCGATGAGGAAAAAATCTTTCTTGAAAAGATACCCTTTGCAGTTGAAATGATAAAGAATTTCATCCTTTCAGGACCTGAAAACACGATGAATACTTTCAATAATAAATAAAAGACCTACTGAAGAGATATTAACTATTAATTCTTCTTCGAATAATATCCTTCACTTCACTAATTTCAATTCTATCCTGAATCATTGTATCACGTTCCCTTATTGTAACAGTATTATCTTCAAGTGTTTGATGATCGATAGTTAAACAATAAGGTGTTCCAATAGCGTCCTGTCTTCTGTAGCGACGACCAATAGAGTCCTTCTCTTCATACTGGCACATAAACTCGGTTTTAATCTCATTCATAATCTCACGAGCCTTTTCAGGAAGACCATCTTTTGCAACAAGAGGAAGAACTGCAGCTTTTATTGGAGATAATAACGGAGGAAATTTCATGACCACACGTTCTGATCCATCTTCCAGTTTTTCTTCAGTATATGCATGACTAAGTAAAGAAAGAATTGTACGATCTAATCCAATTGAAGTTTCAACAACATAAGGAACATAGCTCTCATTAAGTTCGGGATCAAAGTATTGAAGTTTTTTGCCTGAATATTTCTGATGAGCATTGAGATCAAAGTCTGTGCGTGAATGGATACCTTCAATTTCTTTAAAACCAATAGGGAAATTAAACTCTATATCTGCTGCGGCATTAGCATAATGTGCCAGCTTTTCATGATCATGGAAACGATAATTCTCTTTACCTAACCCAAGTGAAAGATGCCATCTCATTCGTTCATTTTTCCAATATTCAAACCATTCGAGTTCTGTTCCAGGCTTTACGAAAAATTGCATCTCCATTTGTTCAAATTCCCTCATACGGAAAATGAATTGACGAGCAACGATTTCATTTCTAAATGCCTTCCCAATCTGTGCAATGCCAAAGGGTATTTTCATACGTCCGGTTTTCATCACATTCAGAAAGTTAACAAATATGCCTTGTGCAGTTTCCGGCCTTAAATAGATTACGCTGGATTCATCAGATACTGAACCTATTTTTGTGGAAAACATTAGGTTAAATTGTCTAACCTCGGTCCAGTTTCTTGTACCCGATATTGGACATACGATTTCGAGGTCCTCAATAAGTTTTTTTACTGCATCAAGATCATTAATTTCCAGTGATTTATATAACCTCGTTTTTGCATCATCAATCTTTACCTGGTTATCAAGGACACGTTGATTTGTTTCTCTAAATTGCTTTTCATCGAAAGTTTCACCAAAACGTTTAGCAGCTTTTTCAACTTCCTTATTGATTTTATCTTCCAATTTTGCAATATAATCTTCAACAAGTACATCAGCGCGATAACGCTTCTTAGAATCCTTGTTATCAATCATTGGATCATTGAATGCATCAACATGACCTGATGCTTTCCAAATAGTTGGATGCATAAATATTGCAGAATCAATTCCTACAATATTTTCATGGTAGCGCA
>JBLMZZ010000038.1:0-3032 GCA_050259095.1 Omnitrophica WOR_2 bacterium
ACTATATGAAATTAAACGGACTTAATGAATTATCGGGGTACACGCGTATTATGATCATTCCCGGATATAAATTCAGGATTTGCAAAGCTCTCATTACCAATTTCCATCAGCCTCAAAGCACTCTTCTGTTGCTGGTTGCTGCCTTTGTTGGTGAAAACTGGAAGAAAGCTTACAACCATGCTCTTCAAAATGATTATCGTTTTTTAAGTTATGGTGATAGCTGTTTATTTTTCCTTCAATCATGAACTTCGCTAAAGAAGACATCACAGGAATCATTCTTGCCGGAGGTAAGAGTCTCAGGATGGGCAATGATAAAGCGCTTATGCTTTATAAAGGGAAACCGATGATCCAATACAGCATCGACCTTTTGTCAAATTATTGTAATAAAATACTAATCAGTGCAAATGGCACCGGTTATGAAACATTTGGCATGCCGGTAGTGAAGGATTCATTCATTAATCAGGGGCCGATGGCAGGACTGCTTGCCTGTTTAGAGAAAAGCACCACACCCATTAATATATGCCTCCCCTGCGATGCACCTGATATGCAACCCTCAGTAATTGAAAAGCTCATCAATCTATCAGATACTGAACATTGTGTTGTTCCACTAAGTCCGCTTGCCGAACCTCTCATTGCAATTTACCCTCATACTGTTATTCCGGTTTTAAGGAAACTTCTTGAAGAAGGAACAAATAAAATGACAGAGATTTTCAAGATTTTCCCTGTCCATTTTGTCCCTTTTAACAACCTTCAGGAATTTTCTGAGATTAGTTCTTTTAATAATATCAATACTCCTGATGATATTTCAGAGTAATTCGTAAATAAAATACGTTGGTCTTGTAGCTGTTACTGCAAGTTTTATCTATTTTTGAACCTTATTAATACACCAAATGGCTGAAACAGTATCCAGTAAAAAGAATAAAAATCAGGAACCTCCTGTTGAAATGTCTTTTTGGGATCATCTGGATGCTTTAAGAGGGCATTTGTTCAGGTCGGCAATTGCTGTCCTCGTATTTTCCATTGCAGCCTTTTTTAACAGGGAATTTATCTTCGATAAAGTTATACTGGCACCTAAAGAGTCAAATTTCATTAGCAACCAGCTCCTTTGCCGGCTGGGGACATGGCTCCATATTGACGGATTATGTTTTGATAACTTCAATATCCAGATCATTAATCTTAATCTTTCGGGGCAGTTTTCAACTCATATGAGCATAAGCTTTTTCACGGGATTAATCCTGGCATTTCCTTATGTCATTTGGGAGATATGGCGATTTCTTAAACCCGCCTTATATCCTAATGAACGCCGTTACACCAGAGGAGCTGTTTTTATCATGTCGGCACTGTTTCTGATTGGCGTTTTGTTCAGCTATTTCCTTATCGTTCCTCTCACACTGAACTTCTTTGGAACCTATAAGGTGAGTGATATGATTGCTAATCAAATCTCACTCTCATCTTATATTAGCACTTTAGTATCAGTCGTTTTCTCAGTAGGAATTGTGTTTGAATTACCCGTGTTTGTATATTTTCTAACCAAGGTAGGTATTGTAACACCTGAGTTTTTGAGGCGAACACGAAAATACATGATAGTTATCATTCTTACCATTGCAGCAATCATTACTCCCCCCGACATTCTAAGTCAAATACTGGTAAGCATACCTTTGTTTGCGCTCTATGAGGTAAGTATACTCGTCTCATCACGCATTTCAAAAAAGAGCAAACTAGCAGAATAACAGATAGCTACTAGATTTTATTTGTGTAGAGTGACTGAAAATCAATGCAGCTCAACAATGTAGCTTAATTCTTAGCTACTTTTTGTAACCTTTATATATATCCTGCGTCAAAACATAAAACAAGTTAGTCATGAAAGATAAAAGATTATACCGTATAATAAACGGTAAAGTTATCGGGGGAGTTGCCGGAGGACTCGCAGAGTTCTTTGGAATAGATCCAACCATTGTTAGAATATTATTCATCCTGTTGACTATAATGGGAGGTGGTGGATTAATCATTTACATTATTCTGTGGATTGTGGTCCCCGAAAAGTATAATGCGTACACTCCTTACAGCACTTCATACACGCCACCTCAAAATTTCGGTGCTCCCGGATCAGGTGTAGGTGAAACTTATGAAGGTTATTCAGGCGGAACCCCTCCTCCTGTTTTCACCGAACCGGTAGAAAAATCAGGTAATCGAATGGATGGAAGTCTAATCGCAGGTCTCATTATGATACTAATCGGCGGTTTCTTTCTCTTTGAACGATTTATACCAACTATTCACTTTTCCGATTTCTGGCCACTACTTCTGGTACTGATAGGTATATTTATGATCTTCAGAGGTTTCCCACTTTTGAAAAAATCAGATGAACAACCAATTAATGAAATGAAAAACCAGGAACCAACTAATCCTGTAAATAAAGAAGATAATATTTCTAACAACGATTTAAATCTGTAAGTCATGAGCTATAGGAAACTTTTCTGGGGAGTATTGCTGGTAATTATCGGCGTTCTCTTTATATTGAAAAACATGGGAGTTATTTGGTTCGATTGGTGGACAATCCTCCATCTATGGCCTTTAATCCTCATCCTTTGGGGTATTTCATTGATTCCAATGAAAGATTATGTAAAACTTATTCTATCACTGGTTGCCATTGCCCTCACTTTTTTAATTGTTTCAAAATACGACAATAGTGACCGTCCTTTCATGAACTGGCACCGCAACCATCACAATTGGCAGTTCAATATTGATGATTCTGATGAGGACAGTACCTACAATAGTGAAACTCAAGAGCTTTACCAATCATACGACTCAACCTTTAAAACCGCATCTCTAAACTTTGAAGCTGCTGCAGGAGATTTTACAATTGCAGATTCACTTCTGACAGACAAGCTTTTACTGTTCCGCAAAAAAGGTAATATTGGCGATTATAGTATGACTTCATCAGATGAAGGCGATAAGAGAATTGTTAATCTGAAGATCAAAGACACGAATGTGAAGTTTAAAAACAACAGTAATGAAGTTGAAATGTATTTGAA
>JBLMZZ010000039.1:0-13022 GCA_050259095.1 Omnitrophica WOR_2 bacterium
CGGGTGCAAGTATTATTTCAAAGAATATCTTATTTATCTCTTCAGCAGTGATAATGTCAATTGGGGTATTACTAATTAACACTCCTCCATAAGCTGAAAGAGGGTCGGCATCAAGTGCAGCTTTCCACGCATCTTTCAAAGTATCTCTGCATGCACAACCACATGCATTGTTATGTTTTAATACTGCAAAAGTGGTTTCTTTAAAGTCTTTTATCAGACTTATACCCGCTTCAAGATCAAGAAGATTATTATAAGAGAGTTCCTTTCCATGCAACTGAACAAATACCTTATCAAGGTCCCCGTAAAATACTCCTTTTTGGTGAGGATTTTCTCCATAACGTAAATGAACAGCATTAGTAACTGAGACACTGAATGTGTTTGATTCAGTACTAAGTATCATGTTAGTCCTGGAAGAATCTGATGTCTGCGCTCCCTCTTTTGTGTTTTTAGTTGAGTACTGAGCAAAATAATTTGCAATTTCCTTGTCGTATGTTGAAGATCGTTCAAAAGCTAAACCTGCAAATCTAATTCTCTCATCAATTGTAGATTCACAATGATCTCTTTCAACTATTTCTTTTAGTTCACTGTACTGATTAGCAGATGAAATACAAAGCACATCGTTATAATTTTTTGCTGCGGCTCTTATAAGGGAAATACCTCCAATATCAATCTTTTCAATAATCTCATCATGTGAAGCACCTGAATTCATCGTTTCTTCAAAAGGATACAAGTTCACAATAACCAAATCGAATGGATCAATTTGGTATTCATTCATATCCTTTACATCCTGAGCCAGATCAGGCCGTCCAAGTATACCTCCGAATACTTTTGGGTGCAGTGTTTTAACCCTGCCGCCTAAAATAGAGGGATAACCGGTAACATCCTCAATACGAGTGCATGGTATACCAAGAGAATTTATAAATTCATACGTACCACCGGTTGAATAAAGAGTTACATTTTTATCGTGTAAAGATCTTATTATTGATTCAAGCCCTTCCTTGTAAAAAACAGAGATTAGGGCTCTCTTAATAGATTTATTTGTAGCCATGATTTTATTTAAAGGAATAAATTTAACGGTAATGACCTGCTGATAATTACAGGAGGTTGAAAATTAATTTTTTAATGCATCACCTCTCCCTATATTTTCCGCTATGCAATTTTATTAAATTTTACACCATTCTCCAAATTTATATTATAAGTATTCACCTGCTTAAGTTGTTTAATTTATGGATGCATTGTTACTATATCTGTTTGAGCAGTGAATAGAGTATTTTTAATTCATTTCTTAACAATAAAATCCATAATTTTACTTTTTTAATTGACGATGAAACAGGTTCCAAGATCTCTAAAACTCTTCCGTGAGAGCTATTTGTTTGCTCTTCATGCTATTGTAGTTAATAAAATCAGAACAGTTCTCTCCCTGCTGGGAATAACAATAGGGATTTTTTCAATTATATCAGTGTTCACCGTTTTTGATTCAATTGAGAGTACAATTAGAACGAGTGTTAATTCATTAGGAAGCAATGTACTTTATGTACAAAAGTGGCCCTGGGCATTTGGGGGTGACTATCCCTGGTGGGAATATATGAAAAGACCTGAGCCAAACATGAGCGAGATGGTTGAGATTCAGAGAAGAAGTCAAGCCTCTGAAGCATCTGCATACTTGGTTAGCACAATGCACAAGGTTAAGAATCGCAATCTATCCGTTGAAGGGGCTATTGTTGCTGTTTCACATGACTATCCCGAAGTAATGAATGTTGAATTAGCTTCAGGTAGGTACTTTACAGCGGATGAATCGGCAGGAGGAAGACCTGTAGCAATTATTGGTAATGAGATTGCCACATTATTATATGGAAACATTGATCCTATCGGAAAGAAAATTAAAGTCTTCAGTCGGCAACTTGAAGTCATTGGGGTACTTAAAAAAACAGGAACAAATAATTTTGAAGAATCAACTGACAATTATGTAATGATCCCTGTAAACTTTGGACGATCATTTATTGATCTAAAAAGTGACAATATAGGTGCTGCAATCATTGTAAAAGCAAAACCACTAGTCTCAAATGATGAGCTTACTTATGAATTGAAAGGTATAATGAGATCTGTACGTAAACTTAAGCCAGGTATTAAAGATGATTTTGCTATCAACCAATCGGATATTCTCACTAAAGGGTTTGACGCTGTTTTTAGCGTTATTGGAATGGTTGGGTGGATAATAGGTGGCTTTTCTTTACTTGTTGGGGGGTTTGGTATAGCTAATATTATGTTTGTATCAGTAAAAGAGAGAACGGCACAAATTGGAATTCAAAAATCAATGGGAGCAAAAAATACTTTCATTTTACAGCAATTTCTGTTTGAGTCAATATTCCTGTCTCTCCTTGGAGGCCTTGTTGGACTCTTCCTGATCTTTATAATTACTCAAATTATCTCCCGAACCTTTGATATGCCACTGATACTTACTGCAGGAAATATAATTCTTGGCATTTCAGTTTCGGCAATTATTGGACTAGTTTCAGGATTCATTCCTGCACTGAGTGCATCAAGGTTAGATCCAGTTGAAGCAATGCGTTCATCTTTCTAAGAATTTTACTAAGCTTTATCTTTCTCTTGTTGATAAATATTTTGGATGTTTCATTTCAGATTCATTACTTTTACCATCCAAAATAGAATATAATGCATAAAAGGTGGGTTTTAAAACCCAAAAGTGATCAGGCAAAAGTACGTGCCTTATCAGAAGCATTGAATGTAAGTAAGGTAGTTGCTGAACTTCTTGTTCAAAGAGACATATATACTTTCCGGGAAGCGAAATCTTTTTTTAGACCTGATCTTAATGAACTTCATGATCCTTTCCTGATGAAGGATATGGATAAAGCAGTTAAAAGAATATTTGAGGCTATTGAAAAAAAGGAGAAAATCCTGATTTATGGGGATTATGACGTTGATGGTACCACTGCAGTTGCCTTAGTCTATACTTTCTTACTTGAAATCGGGATAGCTAAAGATTTGATTGATTTTTATATTCCCGACAGATATTCGGAAGGGTATGGCATTTCAATACAGAGCATTGATTATGCTCATAATGAAGGCTTTAAACTTGTTATTGCACTTGATTGTGGTATAAAAGCAATTGAAAAGATTCAGCATGCAAATGATTTAGCAGTAGATTTCATTATTTGCGATCACCACAGACCGGGAGAAAGTCTTCCCTTAGCTCTTGCTGTTCTAGATCCAAAACGGACAGACTGCAACTACCCTTATAAGGAATTATCAGGTTGTGGAGTTGGGTTTAAGCTTATTCAGGCAATCGCAATCTCTAAAGATATTCCTTTTCAAGCTCTTAAGAAATACCTTGATCTGGTGACTTTAAGTATTGCATCAGACATAGTACCTATTACAGGTGAAAACAGAATTTTAGCTACTTATGGTCTTAAACTCCTGAATTCAAAACCAAAAGCTTGTTTTGAAGCAATCCTTAAGTATGCTAATGTTATTAAGAAGACAGAGGATGTTACGGTAAATAATGTGATGCATCCATCAAATGAAAATTTCTTTTGTAGAGAATTGACCATTTCAGATCTTGTTTTTCTTATTGGACCACGTATTAATGCCGCCGGAAGAATTGAAAGTGGCAAGAATGCAGTTAGATTATTGATTTCACAGAATAAAGAAGAAGCAGAAATTCTGGCCGGTCAAATAGATGAGTTTAACACCACACGCAGAGATTTGGATTTAAACACAACAGACATGGCCTTAGATAATATTAAAAATCTCTCGAGGCTTCAAAATTCAAGATCTACTGTTGTATTTAATCAAGAATGGCATAAGGGTGTTATAGGAATCGTTGCATCACGTTTAATTGAAACATATTACCGACCCACGATTGTATTAACTCAGTCAAACGGATTCATAACAGGATCAGCGCGCTCCATAAAAGATTTTGATATCTATGATGCTATTGACGAGTGCAGCGATCTGCTGGAGCATTTTGGAGGACATAAATATGCGGCAGGATTATCAATGAAACCTGAAAATCTGGAAGCATTTATTGATAAATTTGAAAGTGTAGTATCTTCTCGACTAACAGAAGAAATGCTTACTCCTGAAGTAGAAATAGATTTGAAGCTTACGTTGAATGAGATAAACGTTAAATTCATCAGGATACTCAAGCAATTTGCTCCTTTTGGCCCGGGCAATCCTTCACCGGTATTTGAAACTGATGGAGTAATTGATAATGGGAACGGCCGATTACTTAAGAATAAGCACCTTAAGCTAACATTAGGGCACATAGATTATGCATCGAATCCAATTCCGGCTATTGGATTTCAATTGGGCGATTATTATGATTATGTGATAAAAGGACAGCCTTTTAACATCTGTTACCATATAGAAGAAAACGACTGGAACAATAAGAAAGAGATACAGTTAAATATCAAGGATATCGCGATAGATAATCCATCGGATATAACAAGCTACTCTTCGAAAACATTATTTGAAAAAGATAGTGTTGACTAAAACTTCATAAAAGTTTTAATTACCAGAAAGATACCAAAAGCTACTAAGAGTACCCCAACCATATGGTTCAGACTGATTAGGTACTTTGGTTTCAGATATTTCTTCAATTTATTGGCCACAAATACTTTCAGAATATCGGTACTGAAAATTGTTAGAAGAGAACCGGCGAAAAAGAGCTTTAAATTAAATGAAGCCGCGCCATAACTTGCACTAACAGTAACCATAACAGATACCCAAAACAGCCAGACAAAAGGATTAGCAAAGTTTAGAAAGAACCCTTTGAAAATATATGTAGCAGGTCCGGGCTTTTTGATGTTATCTACCATTTCATCAGGCGAGATATACACTTTTCTTAAGAAAGTGACCACTCCAAAAGAAATTAGAATTATACCTCCAATAACACCAAATAGTAAGCCATTACGATCGTTACCAAATATTTGGGCAGCTCCTAAATAACAGAAACAAACAAGGGTAAGGTCACTTAAAAAGATTCCAATTGCAAGGATAATACCTCTTGAAAGACCACGGTGAATACTAGTCTGAATAAGAGTAAAAAGTGCCGGCCCTAACATAATAGCCAGGGTAAGCCCTAATATCATACCTTCAATCAGAGGATTCATAAGATTATTTCTTATTTCTGAAGTTAGAATTGAGGAAATCTTCCCACCTGGTTAATTGTTCTTTTTTAATAACTCGTGGAAATTTGTGCTGTCCACCTTCTTTTCCAAGTATTTTCAAATATTGATAAAAGAGATCGAGCGGAAGTAATTCGACAATTACATCTTGAATGGCAGCTATCCTTTCAACGCGATAGTCATCATTAAGATCCTTTAGATTTAGGTCAAGTTGTTTTTTTATAGCTTCTTTATCTATTTCACTAATGTCTTCTGATACTCCTAAATACCATTTGTGAGCGAACATACTATTGTATTTTATACCCGATACGGTAAACTCAGGTACTGCAATATTATATTGTTCCTCAAGCATTTGAATAGCTCTGTTCATGTTATCCTGTGACAGGTGTTCACCACACAGATTGAGAAAATGCCTGGTTCTGCCTGTAATTATGATTTCACAACGTTCTTTTGAAGTAAATTTAATTGTGTCACCTATAAGATAGCGCCATGCACCGGCACAAGAAGAAATTAGTAAAGCATACTCTTTACCTTCTTCAACATCAGCTATTGTAACAGATGTAGCTTCAGGACGGATTGAACCTTCTTCATCAAAATTATTATTGTTGAAGTCAACAAACTCAAAGAAGAGTCCATTGTCCATCACTAACTGCATTCCACAAGTATTTGGACGGGTTTGATAAGCGATAAACCCTTCGGATGCAAGATAAGTTTCAATATAAGTAATTGGTTTAGCTAATAGCTTTTCAAAAGCTTTTTGATATGGAGCAAATGAAACACCACCATGAACATAAATAGAAAGATTAGGCCAAACGTCATGTATAGTTTCCACTTTATAGTGGGCAATAATTCGTTCCATAAGAATCTGAAGCCATGCAGGTACACCAACAATAACACCGATATCCCAATTACTTGCATTTCGTACTATTTCATCAAGCTTTGTCTGCCAGTCACGTTCTTTTGATATTCTTTTACCCGGCTTATAGAAATGTTGAAACCAAAAAGGAATATTACCGGCAGTAATTCCTGAAAGATCACCTTCATAATATGTTCCGTTAAAAAGCAAATGAGTGCTTCCACCAAGCATTAAGATACCCTTTTCAAAAAAATCATTAGGGAAATCGTATTTTGAAAGTGAAAAGATTTGTCTGATGCTCGTCCTTTTGATAGCTTTTAGCATATCACTAGTTACAGGAATGTACTTACTTGTAGCTTCACTGGTACCTGAACTTAAAGCAAAGTATTTCACTTTGCCGGGCCAGGCAACAAATGATTCTCCATGTAATGTTCTATACCACCACTTTTGATGGATAGAATTGTAATCATTAATTGGAACACTATTTTTAAACTTACTAATAATATCCTTTTCTCTAAGAAGGCTAATAAAATCGTAGGCTTCACCCAAGGCAGTATATTGAGCTTTACTGATCAATTTTCGAAGAGTAATTTCCTGTTGTTTAACAGGTGATTGTTTCCTCAGTTTTTCAAATGGAATTTTGCTTGGAAATTCAATTGCTCCCTTTATTATAGATCCTAGTATCGGCATTAACTTAGAGATTTGATTATTTGATAAGAACAGCCGGTAAAATTAAACTAAATTTAAAAACGTACTAAGGATGCAATCACCAATTTATATTAATTTAGTATTAACCAACATTTCAAGCTATGAAGACACCTTTTTCAAATGAGCAGTTCCTTGCAGTTTTTGAACAATACAATGTTTCAGTCTTCCCTGCACAGATTATAATTCTATTGCTTGGGTTTCTGGCATTGAAACTTGTATTTCGTTCAGGAGTAAGAAAAAGTATTTATGTAAGCTCTTTTCTTGCGATATTATGGCTATGGTCAGGGATCGTTTACCATATTGGTTTCTTTAGTGATTTAAATAAACCAGCCATTGTCTTTGGATTACTTTTCATAATCCAGGGAGTATTAATAATATATGAAGGTTGGTTTAAGAAAGCATTAGCCTTCTCATTTACTCAAATTATTTCAAATGATATTGGATTGTTTTTCGTGCTTTTTGGTTTAATTATCTATCCTTTTATCAGCTGGTTTACAGAGAAATCATTGGTTCACATAATTTCTGCCGGACTTCCTTGTCCATCTGTCATTATTACACTAGGTTTCTTTATGTTAAATAGTGCCCGTATTAAATGGTACCTTTTTATAATACCTGTGTTGTGGTCAATTATAGGAATAAGCGCTGCACTGAATTTTGGTATATACCAGGATTTTATGATGATTATTGGAGCTTTAGCACTTGTTTTAATCAATAGAAAGCAAAAAATTAAAACTACTGCAGTAGGAATATAGGACTATTATTACTTAACGATAAGGGTATATTTCTCATATTTTTGAGAAGTGCACATGCTTATTGCCTGATTCCCATCTGTATCAGTGCACTGAATTTTGAAATTGTAAAGCCCTTTTGTTATATCTTTAAGATTGCCTGAAATTACACCTTTTCTGGCATTAAGACTTAAACCACCCGGAAGAGTTTCGTCAGTTGCAAGAGAAAAAGTGTAAGGAGGTTTTCCACCCATCATACTGAAAGACACGCCATAGGAGGATGTATTAATATCACATTGCAGACTTGTTTCGGGTGAACAGAATTGCATTATGGGGATTGGTATTTTTAATCCACTTGTAATGTATCTGGTAACTAATTTATACTCTTTTACAACTGTTTTTCTACCATCATTGACCACAATTTCGAATGATTCAATTTTATCAACTGGTTCAATTGGTTCATTATTACCGGAAATCACCCCACAAATAGTATCAAGCATTAATCCATGTGGTAATTTTGTTCCCTCTGCAAGTTTGAAATGATAATCGCCTGTTTCATGATCAGGAGTTCCTCCTCTCACATAAATCTTTAAAGGTATTACTACTGTATAATTATGTATACCTTCATATTCCTGATAAACGTAAGCATCAACATCCTGAGATTTCAATATCAGTTGTTTACTGTTGAATTCAGTTTCAGTCTTCTCACAAGAGATTGAGAGAAAGATTAATACGGTAAAGAGCAGTGTAAATAAACATTCCCCCTTTTTTTTCATTCCTAGTTTTTCAGGTTATGTTTATTTATCCAAAAAAGGGTAAAAGGTAACTTGTGATATAAATATGATAAAATTATTACTGAGCTTTTTTAGGGTTATCTTTCTCTTTTGTATTTTCTTCAGATTCCTTCTTCTTATCTTCCTCACGCTGCTTCTTTTTAAAGAAACCTCTCAATAAAACATTATGCTTAGCAGCCTCCATGTTTTCATTCAATCCCTTGGAGCTTTTTTTGAGATTTAGCATAGTTTGATTTAAATTCTTTGCAAATGTAGAATCCTGAATTAGTTGACCGAGTGCACCTTTTCCACTGTTAATCTTAACCATTATTTCTGCCATTTGACCAGCAATTACTTCAGCATAACCTGCAGTAACCTGAAGACTTGAAATAATGGCATCTGTTTCAACCGGTTCAGTTGAATAGAGATGCTGACCGTCTTTGGCCATTTGTGTATCACTGCTACCTTGAGAAATGATAACTATTCTATCACCGATAATACCCTCAGATCCTATACCAACTTCACTGTCAACCTTGATAAATTTCTGAACCTCTTTTTTGATTAACATACTAACTCTAACAGTAGAATCATTTACAATGCTGATATTATCAACAGTACCAATATCAATTCCTGAAAAGCGGACATTATTACCGACCTGTAAACCGCTCACATTATAAAAATCAGCATTGAGTCGATATACAGGGTTAAATAGGTTCTTCTGTCTTCCTATTATGAATATGGCTAAGAAAAACAGAATTATGCCTCCTGTAATAAATAGCCCAAGCCTGATTTTAAATTTTTGAGAATGAGTTTCCATAGTTATATATATTTTTCAGAAAAAAATGAACGGATCAAAGGATCATCTGAGTTTTCAAAATCTTTTATTGTGCCTTCTTTTTGAATAATACCTTCATTAAGCATCATAATTCTGTCAGCTGTCTTCATAGCACACCTGATATCATGAGTGATAATAATTGATGAAGTATGGTACTTCTTCTGAACATCTGTAATAAGTTGACTGATTTCATCAGACGTAACCGGATCAAGCCCTGTTGTAGGTTCATCATAAAGCATTATTTCAGGGTCAACTATTATGGTTCTCGCCAGGCTCACTCTTTTACGCATTCCTCCTGATAATTCCGAAGGCATCTTATTAAGAACTTCAGGAAGACCGATGTTTTCAAGTACAGTAACAATTTTCGAGTGCAATTCATCCTTCTTAATTCCCTTTTTTAATCTTACTAGTGGAAATTCAAGGTTTTCTTTGACTGTCATTGAATCATATAATGCGCCACTTTGAAAGAGAAAGCCAATTTTCTTACGCAATTCGCTGAATTCTTTAGTACTTAATGATAAAATATCCTTACCAAATACTTTTATGTTCCCTTCTTCGGGAGTTAATAAACGAATAATACATTTAATAAGCACTGATTTCCCGGTACCTGATTTGCCCAGAATGACCAGGTTATCACCTTTATGAAGACTTAAGGATGTATCTTTTAATATCTCCTTACCATTAAAAGACTTTTTTAAATGAGAAATTTCAATTACATGATCTTCAGTCTCATTTTCTATTTGACCCATATTTTGTTTATCTGAACTTTGAATCATGTGATCATATCAGTTATTTGAACAGCAATTAAATCAACAACAAGCACAAGCAGAGAAGCTAATACAACGGCTGAATTAGCAGCAATACCAACACTTTCTGTTCCTCTTCCTGCATTGTAACCTTTATAAGTTCCAACTAAACCAATTACACCTCCAAAGAAAAATGTTTTAATGACTGCAGGTATAAAATCTATAAAATCTACTGAACCGAATGCCTGTGATAAAAACAAGGTAAGTGTAACATTACCTTTAATATTGGCTGCAACCCAGCATCCAAATAGTCCCAATGCATCAGCATATAAAACCAACAGAGGTAACATTAGAGTTGTAGCGAAAACTCTGGTTACAACAAGGAATCTTAATGGGTGAGTAGAAGCTACTTCCATTGCATCAATCTGTTCAGTAACTTTCATTGAACCAAGCTCTGCTCCAATTCCTGATCCAATCTTTCCCGCAAAAATTAAAGCAGTTATCACTGGGCCCATCTCACGAATAAGGGAAATTGCAACCATTCCGGGTAACATAGAAACAGCACCAAAATCAGCAAGTACAGGTCGTGACTGGATAGTAAGTACTAATCCCATTATTAAGCCTGTAACTGAAATAAGCCCAAGAGTTTTATTTCCTATTTGATAACATTGACGCAATAATTCCCTGAATTCAAAATCACGTGAAAATGTTTCAGTAATCACCTGTTTTATAAAAAGAAATGCGTTTGCTACATCAGAAAAGAAATTACTTGCACTTTCTTTTTTATGAAGGGTGTTTTCACTTAATTTACTTAGTGAACTGACTGTTACATTTCTTATCTTTGGTAATGCATTGCCAGCCTGGAGATTCCTTTTCATTTTTTTATTTTTCTATCATTATCTGGAACCAATAATGGTAATATTTTTACCAGCAAGGAGAATCCGAATCAAATGGACTACTGTTTATTAGATAATGGAAATAAACTACATAATTTAAACAACAGAGAAGTGAATTATATTTATCAGATGAAATTTAAACTGAATAATATATTGCAGTTAGTCATTATTATTTCAATAATGTTAATGACCTTCCTTTCAAAAGGTCAAATTTTCCAACAAGGTTGCCCTGATACAATATTTACTAATTATTTTCGCCTTAATCAAGGTGGGTGGACTGCTGGTGACTAAAAGTCATCTCATAACCATATTGGTTATATCTTTATTGGCTCGTAGACTCTTAATATGACATCAATGTATTCAATCACTTATTCACTAAAGTGTGCTGAGGAAAATTCAGATGAATACTATAATATCGTCCGGGATTTTACTGATCTTACGGTTGTTAAGAGCGAAAAGCTTCAGCCAATGATTGATGAATTTATAGAATATATAAAGGCTGGAAAAATTGAAGAAGTAAGACAACCTGGGGAGTATATTCTTGAATTATTAAGCTTTGGTATATTATGGCAAGCTTACGCTCATATTGCATTAAAAGTAAGAATTGCACCATTTGGGTTGCTTTCAAACATGGCTGAATTGCGTAAAAAACATCAGAGAATAAAGCCCTTTCTTGATACACTGCGAGGAATAATGACAACACTATTTTTACTACCTGAGAAGAACTTCCCTCGTGTACCTGCTCCTATACCAACAATGAAACAACTTAAGCATGTGTACAAATGGTTCATGTCAACGGGTGAGTTCAGAGAACAAGCATTGAGGTTTACTCTATGGAGATCATTTTGGGAGACAAAACCCCCTGACTATCTGGCCTCAATGTTTGGCAATATTGAAAGTTTCACTTTTTGGTTTAAAGAAAATGCCAAAAAAGAACTTGGTAAGTACACCGAAAATGTAAACACATTTTTAAAGAATGCAAAGGACCGTTATAAGTATCGTGAAGATAGAATTCAATGCAGTCGTTCTGAATCAGAGTATCATTTAAACATGGTTGGCGCTGAATTAATGAATCGTGCCTTCAGAAAGGAATTTAAAAGAACAGAGGGAAAAGCTTTGCTTGTACCTGGTTGTATGAGGATTTTATCTGCTGATAAATGCAAAGCAATTAAGGTAGAGGGTGGTTTAAAATGCGTTGGTTGTACAACTGAATGCAGAGTCAATTCATTACGTGAAGAAGGGAAGAAAGAGAACTATACTGTTTATATTATTCCTCATGCTTCTGATTTGTCGTTATGGTCACCTTCTAAAAGACATGAAAGTCTGGGCATTGTAGCATCGGCCTGTCTTACAACCCTTGTTGAGGGAGGCTGGGAATTAAAAAGATATTGTGTTCCGGCACAATGTGTTATCCTTGATTATTGTGGATGTAAAAAACACTGGCATCCAACAGGTGTTCCAACAGAACTCAATAAAACTGAACTTCACAGAATTTTAAGTTAAAACCATTTGCTCTTTTATTGGTTTATTGCAGATTATGAAAGAAATGAGTCAATATATCGTTCTTTTATAAAAAGTGAATTAACCTAATGAAATACAGCATTTTATTAATCATTCTATTTCTTACAGCATGTAATGATACATGGGTAGAGCCGGATAAAGAAGTATGGATTAATTTTAATGATACTTCTTCTCAGTCTTTAGATCTTAATCCAACTGTTGATACTTCTGATTACTTGCGGGTTGCAGTAGCTGCTATGTCAACACCTGCCGAAACATTCTTTAAATATCACCAATTATTTAACTATATAGAACAAAAGTTAGGCAAGAAAATACTGCTTGTTCAAAGGAAGACATATAAAGAAGTCAATGACCTTGTTAAAGATAATGAAATAGATATGGCGTTTGTTTGTTCAGGTGCCTATGTTGCGGGTGTCAGAGATTCAGCCTTTAATCTCTTTCTTATTCCTGAACGTGAAAATCAAAGATGGTATCATGCCTATATTATAGTTAGAAAAGACTCTCCTTATAAGACATTCTACGATCTCAAAGGATCAAAGTTTGTTTTTTCCGACTCACTTTCAAATACCGGTATGTATTATCCATTAAGCCGATTACATCATTACCATACAACCGCTCAGGATTTCTTTTCATCAACCTATATGTCAAATGCTCATGACAATTCAATTGAATTAGTGAGCAGAGGAATCGTAGATGGTGCATCGGTGAACAGTTTAATATTTGATTATTTGAAAACCATGGAACCTGAGAAAGTAATGAATTTGAAAATAATTGAAATAAGTCCTCCTTTTGGGATGCCTCCTGTAGTTGTT
>JBLMZZ010000040.1:0-13349 GCA_050259095.1 Omnitrophica WOR_2 bacterium
ATGCTTTATTCAACACGCACTGGTATTGAATCACTTGCCAAAGGATCGAGAACTTTAAAGTATAGTTTACTTACATCACTATTCCTTATCGTAGGTGGATTAGTACTTGGTCCTATCGTTCAAAAATATGCCTTTGGAGCTTATTGGACAGGCTGGCCTTGGGGACACGATTTAACCGATACTAAGACTGCTTTTGCTTTTATCTTTTGGGTAATCGCAGTTATAAGACTTATTAAAAACAGGGAAAAAAGAGGTTGGGCTTTGGTCGCAGCTATTGTTACAACACTTGTGTATTTGATCCCTCACAGTGCATGGGGATCTGAAATAGATTACACTGCAAAATAACAATAGACTTTCTACCAACATCCTTTATACAATGGTTTCTTACATCATTATAGCTGTAACTGCTATTATTTCAATTGCAGCCTTTACGAATCAGAGTCTATTTGACCGACTCTCCTTCAATGCTTACAAAATACATCACTTAAATCAATTCTACAGGTTTTTAACCAACGGTTTCATTCATGCCGACTGGATGCACCTGGCAGTTAATATGTTCGTATTCCTTTCTTTCGGACAAATGGTTGAGGATGCTTTTGCCTATTTTTTTGGACCCGGGAAAGGTACTTATTTCTTCCTGCTTCTTTACTTGGGAGGTATAATGTTATCATCGCTTCCTTCGTATGCGAAACATAAAAATGATTCCTGGTATAATGCGGTTGGAGCTTCAGGAGCAATTTCAGGTGTATTGTTTGCAAGTATTCTTATCAGCCCTCTTTCAGGTATAAGATTTGTCTTTATTCCTTTTGACATTCCTGCCTTTATATTTGGCATCCTCTACCTTATTTATTCAGCCTATATGGCGCGTAAAGGGCAAGATAACATTGGGCATGATGCACACTTTTGGGGAGCATTATTCGGAATAGCTTTTACTATTTTACTGAAACCTGCCCTGTTGTTAGGATTTATTAGTCAGATTCAAAGCTATATTATCGGTTAATTGTATGAAGGATCCGGAGGATATACAACCCAGAATTTGTATTCCTTACCAAGTTTCTTGAGAGTCTCAGCCCATAATTCAGAAGGATTACTTCTGAATACCTGTGTTGGATTAGTCATTGAAACTACCCATGATTTTTCTTCAAGCTCTTTATTAAGCTGATCAGCGATCCAGCCTGAATAACCTATAAAGAAGCGTATCTCACTTTTCTTAATCTTGCCTTTTTTAATCAGATTCTTAACTGTATCAATATTCCCACCCCAATACAATCCATCAAGTATAGGAATTCCTTCATCAATAACATCAGGACGTGTGTGTATAAAAAACAGACTATCAGTTTTAACAGGTCCACCAAGAAATACAGGAGCATCAAATCCTTCAAACTCTGAGGCAATATCACTTAGTTTAACTTCAACGGGTTTATTTATGATAATTCCAAAAGATCCTTCGTTACTATGTTCTGCAAGTAAAACAACAGATTTCTTGAAGTAAAAATCCTGCAAAAAGGGAACCGATATTAGTATACGGCCTGTATTTGGTTTTATTTTAGATGTTTCCATGTCAATTCTTTTTAATGCCACATTGGCAGTGAATATCAATCATTTCATCTTAAAAATCTTAGTTAACGTTATACTTTAGTGAAGATCCTAATTATCAAAATGTAATTCACTAATTTTGCACATCAGCCGTTAATGTGAATTGCAAATTTTATACCACATTTAATGCATATAAATAACAATCAAGTGACATTTGATTTTTTTCGCAAATCATATCCCGTATTTACTTACGAAGCCTATAAATACTCAATTTCAGGAAATTCGATTTCATTTGAATTTGAATTCCGCCTAAATGATGATATAATTTTCAAACCTGCTTCTGCAGTCATATTGCCAGATGTTCCCCAATTCAGGGAAATTATCCACCCTTTAATTGAAAATTTGATCTTCCAAATTGGAATGATTGAACTGGTCAGTTACTGGAAAGCAACATGCTCCCCTCAAATATTAATTAAGGCAGGAGCACTTACAAAGGAACAGATTGACTGGTGGAAAGAATTATATTATAATGGATTGGGCGAATTCTTTTACCTTAATTCTATTCATGTTGATAAATCAGATTTTGTTGAAATAAAATCCACAGGACCTGTCTTTAATCCAGTTTCAAATCTGTTACTTGACAATGAATACATTATTCCAATTGGTGGAGGTAAAGATTCGGCAGTAACATTAGAATTATTGAAACAATCCGGCCATAAAGTTCATACTCTTATTATGAATCCAAGGGGTGCAACCGTTGAAACAGTTGAAACTGCCGGAATTAAGAAAGAAGAAATTATAATAATAAACAGAACGATTGATCAGGTGTTGCTTCAATTAAATGATCGTGGATTTCTTAATGGGCATACTCCTTTTTCAGCAATGCTTGCCTTTTACTCTTTATTGGCAGCAGTGTTAACCGGTCATAAGAATATTGCTTTATCAAATGAGTCAAGTGCAAATGAAGCAACAATACCCGGTACAACAATTAATCATCAATATTCTAAATCTATTGAATTTGAAACCAATTTTAGGGATTATTACACCAGGTATATTTGTCCGCAACTCAACTACTTTAGTTTTTTAAGACCATTAAGTGAATTGCAGATAATGTCAATTTTCTCGCACTTAGATAAATATCATAATGTTTTCAAGAGTTGTAATGTTGGAAGCAAGACTAATTCATGGTGTGGCAAATGCCCTAAGTGCTTATTTACCCATATTATGCTCTCAGCATTCAAAGGCGTTAACTATGCAAATCAAGTGATTGGCAAATCAATGCTTGATGATGCTGAAAATACACAGTATTTCGACGAACTAAGTGGATTCTCTGCAATTAAACCATTTGAATGTGTAGGCACATTTAATGATGTTCAAACTGCTTTAAGAATAATTTCAAAGAGTTTAAGAAACACAAGTTCTCCTTTGCTTATCAGAAGATTCAATGAAATGGATAGATCTGAAGCACAGAATGTTTCGACTAGCATAGAAAATCTCAGTTATCTGAATACTGATGAATTGAACCTCATCATTAACGCTTTATCAAAAGACTAGGATGAGAAATTATTTGCAATCACTTTTAAGAGACAAAAGGGTGCTTATTCTTGGTTACGGTCGAGAAGGGAAGTCTACTTTACATTTCCTCACTACTATTGATCATAACGCCGATATTACAATTGCTGATAATAATGAGAACGCTTTTAGAAATGATCAACTTGTCAAAGAATCAGGAGTACGTTTAATCTCAGGAGATAATTATTTAAATGATGCCGCAAATTATGATATCATAATCAAGTCACCGGGTATAGCCATTAACAAGATACAGGACAAATTGAATCATGTAACAATAACCTCTCAAACTGATCTGTTTCTTACTGTATATGGCAAACAGGTTATTGGTGTTACCGGTACTAAGGGCAAGAGCACTACCAGCAGCCTCATTTATCACATACTAAAAAATTATACTTCAACTCTTTTTGGAGGAAACATTGGTCTTCCACTTTTTGAACTAGTAGATTTGGTAAAGAAAGATACTAAGATAGTTTGTGAGCTTTCATCGCATCAGCTCGAATTTGCAACTCACTCTCCACATATTGCAATACTTTTAAATCTTTATCAGGAGCATCTCGATCATTATAATTCATATTTAGATTATCAGAAAGCTAAGTATAATATCGCTTTATATCAGGACTCAAATGATTATTTCATTTATCCGCACGATGATGAAAATATCAATGCCTTGATTACCAATCATGTTTCAAAAGGAGAGAAATTACCGGTTTTTCAAGACGAATTTAATGGAAGTGGAATTGGTATTAAGGATAATGAAGTAATTATAAAAACCTCTAATTCAACAATAAAAGTACTACCCACTATTTTTAAATTAAATCTAATAGGTGAACACAACCGTAATAACGCTATTATAGCCGCGTCAGTCGCAGCTTTAACAGGTGTACCATCTAATATAATCTCCGATGCAATAAGTTCTTTTCAAGCATTAGAACACAGGCTTGAATTCATTGGAATATTTAATGATGCATTTTTCTATAATGACTCTATATCAACGATTCCTGAAGCTACAATTGCTGCTATTGAGAGTTTAAAACCTGTAGATACAATCATCCTGGGTGGTTTTGACAGAGGAATCGATTATTCACAATTGACAGACTATCTGGTTAAATCAGGCATTAAATATATTGTAGCAACAGGGCCTGCCGGTAAACACATTTTTGAACTTCTCAAAGAAAGAAGTTCAAATGAGAATCTCTATTACTTTGATAAATTTGACGACTGTGTAAACAAAGCCATAGCATTAACTCCTAAGAATGGTGTATGTTTACTTTCGCCTGCTGCATCAAGTTATAATGAATTTGTAAATTTTGAATACAGGGGCAGACGCTTTCGTGAACTTGTAATACAACATTCAACTCTTAAAGATTAGAGAGAAACACCAAATTAGTTTAATTAAAAGTCCCGGCATTTAACCGGGACATGATACATTTCAGGCTTCTTTTGTTTTCTTAGAAGCTTTTGTTCTTGCTTTAGGTTTAGTACTTTCAACTTCTTGTTTCATTTCAAATGGCTTCTCAGCAGCGGCGTTTTTCTTAGGGCGTCTGACACCATGAGATCCCATAATGATTTTCCCTCTTTTGGTTTTTTTGTCTCCTTTTCCCATAATTGGATAATATTTAAAGGTTATTGATGTTCAGTGGTGTAAATGTACAACTATAAATGCCAAAAAAGAACTGAAAATCGTTTTTTATTCTATACTATACTTAATCAAGCTATTTGCTGAATCAAAAAAAATGTTACTTTTGCGCGATAAATTTTAAACATCAATGGCAAAGAAGTCTGACAACACTGAAGAAAAAATCATAGCTGTAGAAGAAGCTCTGAGTAAATCAGAATTATTTATCGAGAAAAATCAGAAACTACTGATGATTATCCTCGGCGTTATTGCAGCATTGGTGCTGGGTTATTTTGGTTTCCAGCGTTTTATATTATTACCCAGAGAGAAAGAAGCTCAATCACAAATGTTTATGGCTGAAAAGTACTTTGAACAAGATTCACTTCGCCTTGCATTGAATGGAGATGGACAATATCCGGGTTTTCTTCAGATCATTGAAGATTACGGTATGACCAAATCGGCTAAATTAGCTCATTACTATACTGGCATTATATACCTGAATCAGGGCAAATTCCAGGACGCTATTGATCATCTTGAAAAATTCAAGAATAAAGATGTAATGCTTGCACCTATGGCTAAAGGGGCAATTGGTGATGCATATATGGAACTTAACAAGAAGGATGAAGCTGCTGAACAATACCTTTTAGCTGCAGATACTTATAAAAACGATTTTACAACTCCTGTTTTCCTTCAGAAAGCAGCTTGGGCATTTGAAGATGCTGGCAAAAAAGATAAAGCGCTTGAAATATATAACAGAATTAAAACTGAATACCCACGTAGTGCTGAAGCTCGTGACGTTGATAAATATATTACACGTTTAAAAGGAGCATAATTTAAAATTAAAATTTATAAAACACCCGGAATGGCATTCCGGGTGTTTTCATTATAAAGAAGATTATGAAGAATGAACATCCCATTATTTATATGGGGACTCCGGAATTTGCTGTTGAACCCTTAAAGCAATTAATTGAAACAGGATTCAATGTATGTGCAGTGGTTACTACAGCAGATAAACCTGCCGGAAGAGGTCTTAAAGTTCACTCTTCACCTGTTAAAGAATTCGCTGTTAAGAACAACATCCTTGTATTGCAACCCATTAAACTTAGTGATCCTGATTTTATTAAAGAGTTAAAAAGTCTCAATGCGGATTTATTTATCGTTGTTGCTTTTAGAAAATTGCCTGAAGTTGTTTGGAAATTACCCAGACTGGGATGTTTCAATCTTCATGCATCGTTATTACCTCAATATCGGGGAGCAGCACCAATTAATCATGCAGTTATTAATGGGGAAACCGTTACCGGGGTTACTACTTTTTTTCTTAATGATGAAATTGATACAGGTAAAATTATTAAACAAGTTTCGATTCCTATTGGACCAAATGAATCTGCCGGGGAATTACACGACAGAATGATGGTTATTGGAGCTGAACTTGTTGTTGATACCACCAAAGCAATCATTAATAATACATTTAATACCATAGATCAAACGGAATTGACTGTTGGAAACAAAGTTAACTCCAATATATCTGCTGAGCCGGTTAATGAAACAGACATTAAAAAAGCACCCAAAATCTTTAGAGATGACTGTAGGATTCACTGGAAGCATAGCGCTTCATCAGTACACAATTTTATAAGAGGTTTAAGCCCTTATCCCGGAGCCTACAGCATATTAGAAACTAATGAAGGCGAAAAGGAACTAAAGCTTCTGAAATCACAAATAACAGATATTCCCGGTGGCTATAAGCCGGGCACTATCATTATAGATCACTCTAAACTATTTGTTAATTGCTGTGATCAGTTGCTTGAAATATTAATTGTACAACCTGCAGGTAAAAAAGCAATGACTGTTGATGATTATCTACGAGGTAACAGATCACAACTTATTTCCTTTATCAGTTAGAGGACAGGCATCAGCAAAGGTCCTTATTACTATTAAAAAATGCCTATTGTAAGTCTCTGAAATGCTGAAACTACCAAAAAACAATGGCTTTTTGGTTAAAGTTATCAACAAAACTGCATTTTTATTAACTTTTTTCAATGTTTTTCGCCAAAATGCTTGATTTTACACGCAAATGAATTATATTTGCGTAAGGTTATCCAACTTATTATTAATTTAAAACTGGTAAAAATGAACAAACAAGAATTAATCGTTGCCATGGCAGCAGAATCTGGACTCACAAAAGCTGATTCCAAAAAAGCACTTGATGCTTTTGTATCTGCTACTTCAAAAACACTAAAGAAGGGCGATAGAGTTGCTCTCGTAGGTTTCGGTTCATTTTCGGTTTCAAAGCGTGCTGCTCGTAAAGGACGCAATCCACAAACCGGTAAAGAAATCAAGATTGCTGCTAAAAAGGTTGTTAAATTTAAACCAGGCACTGAACTTTCAAAGAACGTAAAGTAACTGCCTTTAGCTAACTGCAATTTAAAAACATTTAATAGGAGGGAAAAAAATAAGTTTTCCTCCTATTTTGTTTTCCGGCCTCTCCTATTCTGCTCCTAATACATAAGCAACACTCTACTAAAGTGTTTTGCAGCCTCATCTAATACCATAAGTAAAATCTAAGTCTCATTCTTTACCTAAATCTGCTGCGCTCAAATTAGCGACAAATCTATAAGGTAGCAGGGCATCTTCCTTAGCATAGGTCACCCCTATCCTTGGAGTGATTTTAATTTTATCGGTAGTAATATTTATCCCGGCATCTTCAATCCAAACTTTATTACCTGAAATAAGGTCGCTTTTGTCATCGTCATAGGTCAATCCCAGTAGTTTGGTAACCTTACCCGGCCCAATACCATCCTTTTGATTGATCTTATGCCCTACCCTTTCACTCATAGTATCAAGACCATGAAAGGGATAAATTGCCCTTATTAAAACTGCATGAGGAGTTCCTGAGTTATTGGTAACAACATTCAAAAGGGAATGAATTCCATAGCATAAATAAATATAAGCAATTCCACCTCGTTGATACATAGTTTCGGTGCGCTTTGTCCTTCTATTGCCAAATGCATGTGAAGCTTTATCAACAACACCATTATAAGCTTCTGTTTCGGTTATAATACCCGAAGTGAACTTTCCCCCTGCCGAGCTCACTAAAAGCTTTCCAATGAGCTGCTGAGCAATTTTAACTACATCCTGTTGTGTGAAAAAATCCAGTGTCAACCTTGGGTAGTTATCCCCATCTGTATAAATCGCCATCGATCTTCTTAACTTTATCATTATCTACTAACCATGTGATGACTTTAATAACTTTCTCAGTATTGAAATTATCACATGCATCTATTAACTGCGACAGGTTTAATTGATTTAATTCAAGCAGTGGTTTTACAATATCAACTATCTTATTGAAATCGAGTTCACTTAAATTATTCTTGTTTGCATCAATACAAACATCACAAACTCCGCATTTACCCACCTTTTGTCCAAAGTAACCTATCAAATGCTGACTCCTGCAATAATTTTCCGAAACAGCATATTTCAACACAGCTTCTAATCTGTTAAAGGCATCAAGCTTTCGTTGATTATAATTCTCTTTTGAGATTGTTAAATCTTCAGCTTTAACCAATTCACACGTGAATGTAATTTTTGGCTTATCGCTTATGGGGAAGTAAGATAAGATTTCAGCATCATGCATTTTCTGCAGAAGCTTTTTAATGACTTCCTCAGTCGTTTCGAGCCGTCGGGCTAACTCTGCCTCATTAATTGAAACGGGTTCAGTAAATGAGCCCCCATACGATCTCTGCATTGTTTTGATGACTATATCATAGTCGGGATTCTCAACCTGAAATTTATAGAGATCTTGCTTATCAACATTGAATACAAATCGTGATGTTGTATCCATTGTTTCATTAAATGCAATATATCCTTCTCGTTCAATAAATTTCAATGCATTAAAGACAATTACCGGTTTAAACATATAGCGCTTTGAAAAATCTGAAAGATCAAAATCAAATACCAGGTCTCTTCCATTTCCAATAGCCAACTCATAATAATTGCCAAGCGCTTTATACACATTTTTTATAAATTCAATTTCAGGGAAACTGAGTTCAAGAAATTGCCTTACATCTAGTATATCAGCATCGTCATAAATTAAAACCGCATACGACTTTTTGACATCACGTCCTGCCCTGCCAGCTTCCTGAAAGTAAGCTTCAATTGAATCAGGAATATCTAAATGCACAACAGTACGAACATCAGGTTTATCAATACCCATTCCAAAGGCATTTGTACACACAATAATTCTGGTGAAACCATTGATCCAATCCTGTTGTTTCTTCTCGCGATCTTTTGGATTAAGTCCGGCATGATAATAATCAGCACTAATGTTGTTAAATCTAAGAAATTCAGCGGTTTCTCTTGTCTTTTTCCTGTTTCTTACATACACTATTCCACATCCCGGAACACCTTTAAGAACTCTGAGAAGTCTATCAAGTTTATTCTCATCCTTGTTTACAACATAAGAAAGGTTGGATCTTTCAAAACTTCCCTGAATAACATTTTCTTCAGTAAAACAGAGCTTATTTTGTATATCCTGAACAACTTTTGTTGTAGCAGTAGCAGTTAGTGCAAGTACTGGCACATTTGGAAAGAAAGGTCTTATTTCAGCAATTTTCAAGTATGGTGGTCTGAAATCATACCCCCATTGCGAGATACAATGTGCTTCGTCAACTACAATTAAACTTAACTTTATATTCTTTAGAATTTCGCGGAAATATTCTGATGATAATCGTTCAGGAGAAATATAAAGAAACTTCGTGGTTGCATACATTACATGATTAAGGGCCAGCATGTTTTCTCTTGAAGTCATACCAGAATAAATAGCTTCAGCAGCTATTCCATTCTTCCTCAAATTACCCACCTGATCCTTCATTAAGGCAATAAGTGGTGTTATTACAAGCGTTAAACCAGGTAATAACAATCCGGGAACCTGAAAACAAATCGACTTACCTCCACCTGTAGACAGCAAAGCAAGAGTATCTCGCCCATCAAGCACTGAATTGATAATATCTTCTTGTAATGGCCGGAATTTAGTATAACCCCAATACTTGGATAATGCTTCGTGAATGGTATTGTCTGGCATTGCTTCCTCTTGATGAACTAACTTTTAGGATATAAAATTACAATAACTCTTTATATTTGCTGATTAAATTCAAAGATATGGCTAAATCGGTTTTCCTTATCGGATATATGGGATCAGGTAAATCAACTGTTGGTAAAAAACTGGCAGGAAGGCTCAAGTTTGATTTTATTGATATCGATTCTTCTATTGAGCAAATGACAGGGAAGAGTATTTCGCAGATCTTTGATACTGAAGGAGAAGATGCTTTCCGTCAACTAGAGAGATCAATATTAAAGTCATTATGTTCCAGGTCAAATACTGTTGTTGCAACAGGTGGTGGTGCTCCTTGTTATTTTGACAATATGGAAATGATGAAAAAAAGCGGAATTACAGTATATATTAAAATGCATCCCCAATCGCTTTCATCCCGAATAATTGCTTCACAAACCGAACGACCTTTACTCAAATATGTGAGTAATGATGACATGCCAATGTTTATTGAAAATCATCTCATTGAGCGCGAGAAGTTCTATAATAAGGCACATTTTACCGTAAAAGGTGAAAATATTAAGATTGAAGAATTGCAGAATCTTGTGTTAAATTTTAGATAAAGGTCTATTTCCTTTCAAGAAGGCAAATATTTTCAACATGGTTGGTGTGAGGGAACATATCAACCGGTTGAGTCTTAACTATCTTATATTTTTCGGCCATTAATGCTATGTCTCTTGCTTGTGTAGCAGGATTACAACTAACATAAACAATTCTCAGTGGATTGGCATTTAGGATACTTTGAACTACTTTTTCATGCATGCCTGCTCTCGGTGGATCAGTAATTATAACTTCAGGTGTACCATTATTGCTTATGAATTCATTGGTAAGCACTTTAACCATATCGCCTGAGTAAAATACAGCGTTGTCAATATTGTTAATCTCCGAATTGATTCTTGCATCAACAACTGATGCTTCAACATATTCTATTCCGACAACCTTACGACATTGGTGAGCCAAAAAATTAGCGATAGTGCCGGTACCGGTATACAAGTCATATACAGTTTCATTTCCGGTTAAGGCAGCAAATTCTCTTACTTTCCTATATAAATTTTCAGCTTGATGTGAATTTGTCTGGTAAAAAGATAATGGACCAATACGGAATTTAAGATCTTCCATTGTACCGGTTATGAAAGCTTCTCCTTTAAATAATACAGGCTCTAAATCACTTATGGTATCATTATGCTTTTGATTGATAACGTAATAGAGAGAGGTTATTTGAGGAAAGGACGAGGAGAGATATTCCATCACCTCGTTTATAATTTCATGATTATCCGTGCCAAACACCATGATCACCATCAAATCATCATTAGAATTACGAATAATTATATTGCGTAAATCACCTTCGAATTTGCGGATGTTGTAAAATGTAAACCCCTTGCTTTTTACAAATTCACGAATGCCATTTCTTATTGAATTGGTTGGTTCAGGTTGCAAATAGCAGGTTTGAATGTCAAGTATCCGATCAAACATTCCAGGTATGTGAAATCCCAAAGCATCCCTGTTTAAGTTTTCAGGCTCACTTCCTATTTCATCTTCTGTGAGCCATCTAAAAGTAGAGAAAGTATATTCTAATTTATTTCTGTAATAATATTCATTCTCCGAGGGAAGTATGGGAAGAATTTCAGGAAACTCAAGATGCCCTATTCTGGAAAAATTGTCAAGTACCTGTTTCTGTTTGTAAAACAATTGCTCAGTATATTTCATATTCTGCCAACGGCAGCCTCCACAAATACCAAAGTGTTGACATAAGGGAGTAGTTCGCTTATCAGAGAATGAATGAAATTTTATTGCTCTGCCTTCATAAAATCTTCTTTTTTTTGATACAATCCTAACATCACAAACATCACCCGGAACCACAAATGGAATAAAAATTACCATGTCATTATATCGTGCAATAGCATTCCCTTCAGAGCCAGCATCGAGTATAGTTACATTTTCAATAATCAGTGATTCTCTACTTTCTTTCCTTCTCATTACAAATATCAATTTGTCGCCAAAAATACAACAAAAGAGCAGATGGCCGGCAGTACTAAAAAATGAGCATATTATCTGATGATTAATTAACCTGAGGGAATTTTACAATGATCCATTAGTAGTTACTCTACGGTTACTCTACGGTTACTCTACAGTTTATCTACAGATACTCTACCATTATGGTAGAGTATCTGTAGTGTATTTATACGATAACTATACTCTATTAAGTAATCAAATACAGGTAAACATAAGTTTCTGCAGTTCGCATCATCAAATGTTTCTTTAAACAAAAATAGAAAATGATTCATAAATGATTTTTAACCTTATAAACCATAGGTTGGTTATGAGCACAAAAAAGGCTGCCCTTTTGGACAGCCTTTTTTCAATAAGTTAAATAAAGACAGTTCTTTATTTTCTTTTTGCGTTTTTAACAATAGTAGCGTGTGCAGTTGAACCAGTCAGGTACAATTTAATGGTATAATTTCCTGCTTCAGTAATAGGAATATTATCACCACCTATTGTCATATTTGCAGGATCACCTCCAAAATTCAGATCCCATGCATCATCAGCTCTGAATTTAATTGATCCAACAGTAAGATCAACTGTAAGGGTCATTGCATGATTTGCAGCATCCCATGTCATATTTTGATCAGAATCCCATCCACCTGGAGTGGCATCGCCAATTAATCCCCAGTAATGTGCACTATAAGTATATGTATTAGGAGTGCTCAGATCAAGAACAAAATAATAATCAGCTTCAACAGTAAGAGGAATATTGTCGCCTCCTGCATTAAGTGTATTATCACCTGCAGTACTGCCATAATTATAATCCCATGAGTGATTAGCTCTGAACTTGAAATCTCCAGCAACGATATGCATTCCACCAGTCCATGTCTTTAGGGCAGGTTCATAAGTTAATGGAGTTTCGTCATCCCATCCACTTGGAGTAGCGTTTCCAATAACACCCCATTGAGTTGCAACAGCAGTGTATGTAAGATTAACAGGATTGATATTCATCTTGTAATAACCGGCTGGTAATGAAATATTCTCACCAGTAGCTGATAAAACACCAGGACCATTATCACCATAATTAGGACCATCCCAATTAGGTTGAGAAGCAAATTTAAAACTATTGGTAGCATTTGCCATGTTAACATATCCTTCTAAATTATCAGGAGAAGTTTCAACACTTTTAACTTGTGGTGAATTAGCCGGATCCCAATCTAAATAAGTAGAGCCCGGATAGCTGGCGCTTACATAATCGCCTGGTACATACCATGTACGGGTGGAAATGAGAGTTGTAAATGTAACATCCTCTCCATAAGTAACACCTACGCTATTTTTAGCGTAAGCACGTACATGGTAGGTGGTAGTACCTTGTAATCCTGTTAAAGAACTTGTAAATTCACCGGCTCCGGTACCATCAGAAGTTTTGAATCCAGTTTCTAAAGTAGGATTTTCAGTTTCTAGATATACAACACCTCTTTCAGTAATATCAGCACCTCCATCATTTGTTATATTACCTCCACCGGTAGCGGTAGTACC
>JBLMZZ010000041.1:0-10355 GCA_050259095.1 Omnitrophica WOR_2 bacterium
TATATTGATCCCGGGCATGTTATCTGCTCAAAAGGAAATGGGAAAGTTAGATGTTTCTGACTGGGCACTCTTTTCAATAGGATATAATAAGCAAATAAAGAAGATTAATGACAGTACTCTATATGCTTATTACAGGGCAGGAGCTGATAAATCAGGTATTATGATCTTCGACAGATCAATGAATATCATCAGAGACATTCCATTGGATCTGACCAAGAGCAAGAAAGTGATCTTTACCATGAAGGCATATGCTGAATTTATTGCATTTCCATATACTTTTTACCGGCCTGATATAAGGGCTGTTGTCATTGTAGGATACGCAAAAAATGACCGAAAGGATTACTCAATTGTCGGTATCACTTATAGTATTGATGGCGCCGGTTTGCTGGACGTGCAAGAATTTGCCAACACATCTTCAGATAATTTTCTGATAAAATACTCAAAGAATGAAGAGTATTTCCTGGTAGCTGAGTTGATAAAAAAACAAAAAGGGAAAGGACATAAAGTCAAATATGATGTATTTAATAAGGAATGCCAAAAAATCTATTCTGCTGAAGGAGATCTGCTTAGGGATGGTGATATTTACTTTAAGTTACTGGACAATGGAGAATTGGTACACTACAGTATTAAGGAAGAAGGCCGTAAGATAACTTATCTCTTTACCCGGTTTGATAAACAGGGAAATAAAGCAACTGCAGTTTTTGCTCCTCCCAAGACTGACATTTATAATTACGACGGATTTGATATCATTAAATCGGATAATGGTGAATACTTTGCCAGTTGCATGAAATTCAGGCCCAAAGCTAAAGGATTCGCAATTTTGAAAATTGACTTTGAAAAAAAGATTGTTAAGAAAATCACAGACAAGAATTTTGATAAAGCCGGTCTTGCTAAGCTTAACTCTGTCAGATCTAAGAGTGTAAGCATGGTAGGTAATAAAGTGAAACCAGTAAAAAAGATCGATACGTATTCCATTTATAGTACATCAACTGATGAGGATAACATTTATGTGGTGCTTCAGGATTTTTATGTAAGGATGAAGACTGATAAAAGCGGAACAACATATAAATATGGAAGTGCAGGATTGATCATTTCATGTTATAGTAAGAACGGTGATGAAAAATGGACAACCCCTATAAAGAGAATAGCAAAACAAGTTGAGGGCGATATGAATATCTTTAATGGCAACGGACAATCTATTGCATTAAGCAGCTATGAGACATCTGATGATATATGTCTGCTTGTCAGAAGTCAGGATAAAACTTACTATACCCGTATCGACAAGGCAACCGGACAAGACATAGAACCTGTGCTTGTACTAAGCGATGAAAAAGCATATACTAATGCCAATTGCCTCGGCTGGTTTGATGAGGATGGTGTAGTGGTTCTCTCAATGAAAGGTTTATCGATTTTTAAAAAGAATGATTTCTGGCTCAGATCGTTAAAAATGGATATTAGTAATTAGAGTTAAGTAAGTATTGCATCAACCTGAATTATTTTATCCTGATCAAAATCATTCATGGCATTGATAAGCATGAAATGACTGAAGTTCCTGAAATTCTGTAATATAATATTTTCTTCTCTCATCACACCCTGGTCCAGTAATATTAATATCGGGGTGTATCATTTCTGGTTTGTTGACCGGGAAGGCCTTCCTATTATTTAATTACTACCCCTGTTAAATCAAAAATTCTCTTACTTTGAAACATGGCATAAGTAACCTTATCCATAATAGCACCTTTGAATTTTATAGTTGAAAGTTTTTTGTAGTACTTATTGGTTACAGACCAAGGACTGATGAACTTAACATTATTAAGTTTCGAACCTTCAAAAGATAAATTCTCTAAACTGCATTTTTCAAATACTACATCGGTAAAAGAATTGTTGGACAGATTCATTCCCTCCATTTCGCATAACCTAAATGTTGTTCCAAAGAATTCACAATTTTGAAAATTTGTGCCTTTTAAATCAACTGTATTGAAAATAGCACCTTCAAATTTTGCATTAATAAATAGTGCACCTTTTCCCGAAACCGTAAAAGTTGTTCTTTTTAAAATCGACTTATTAAAACTTGCACCTTGTAATTCAGTTATAGAAAAAATGCAATCAGTGAGATTGGCTTTGTCAAATTTTGCATTTTGAGCATCTAACACTTGAAATATGCTTCCTGATAAATCTGAACCCTGAAAATTGACATTGGTCAGTGGGCTAACTTTAAACCTTGATTTAAGCATAGTAACACCGGCAAAATCATTATTACTGAGGTCAATGGCATTAAAGCTGAGGTGTTGTCTAACGGTAGCATTATTTTTAATAGTGCCAATTTCCTCTTTATTCACTTCAATGTCTCTTATAGTCTCAATTGGCTCTATATATGCAAAGTAGTTTAAATCTATACCTAGTATAACCGCTAACCTGCTTAATGTTGCAATATCAGGCATGGATTCACCACGTTCCCACTTGCCCACTGCCTGTGGACTAATAGCTACTCTTTGTGCCAACTCAGCTTGTGAAAGATTCATTTTCTTTCTCGCTTCGGCAATCTTGTTGCCAATTGATTTTGAACTTATCATTTTTTAGAATTATTTTAATTGGTTCACTGTTTATTGTGTTTATTTCTCTTACAATATCAGCCACTGCAAGGAAGTCTTTTTTTTGCAAAATTACCCGATTCAAACAGGCAATAACAAATTTTAGTCACCACTATTAGTTGTATAAAGGCCACTTTTAGTTGTATTTACTTATTTTCTTCAGATACGGAAGATGAGCTTTTTCAGTCTATAAAATCGCATTGTATTCGTACAGGTTAAATTTATCATTACATTTAACCGTCTCTTTGAAAACAATAAAGAAATGTCCCGGCTCAGGTTTAATAAACCTTTTATCTTAGGAAGTGCCATCCTTATTACCACTATTGTATTAGTTATTTTCTTTGCGTGGCCCTTTAAACCTGTTATTAATAATGAGAACGCCGGTATTGAGAACTCAAACGTTAAACGATTATTAAAAACAGTTGATAGTACTTATTGGGAAAACCCACAGCAGAGTCTTGATTCAATTCAACTATTAATTAGTCTTTCCGCTAAAATTAATGATAATAGGGCTCTAGCAATGGGACTCTATTATAAGGCAGCATGTTATATTATTCTTGAGCGTTACGATAGTGCATTTATTGCATGCCATAAAGCGCTGAGATTTGCTGAAAATCAAAAGAACGAACGTGTTATAGGTAAAATGAAAATTGTACTGGCGAACTATTACCTGGCGAAAAATGAATTTAAAGAAGCTAACATCTGTTTGATGGAAGCGCTGTCAATATTTGAGAAAAAGGGTACTAAAAAAGATATAGCTAATGTTTATAATGGTTTTGGTTTACTTTATTATGATCTGAAAGAGTCGGATAAGTCAATAGAATACTATAAACGGGTTCTGTCAATTTCAAGTGAATCCGATAAGAAACGTCAGGAATCTGTTGCCTACATGAATATTTCAAACTGCTATAGGAATAAACAGGATTTCAAATTAACCCGGTATTACTTAAATAAAGCGCTTGCAGGTTTTCATCAGTTAAATGATTCAGTCTTTATTATGATGTGTAACCTGAATCTTGGCATTGTCTCAATAGATCAGGGGGACAAGCAAAATGGATTGAACTATTATTTCAAAGTGATGGATTTCTGTAAACGAAAGAACAAGAAAGTACTGCTGGGGCATACACTATTCAATATCGCCAATGTCTATTATGAGAATAACAACTTGGTGTTAGCAAGTAAATACTTCAAGGAAAGTATAAAAGTTTACAGGAGCATTTCAAATAGAACTGGTGAGAAAAATGTACTGCTGCTGCTTTCAATGATTGAACAAAAAAATAATAACTGGAAACAGGCTTATAAATATTATGATCATTATGTAAATCTCAAAGACAGTATTGTGAATGCTGATCTTCTGATGAATATCAACGATCTGCAGTGGAAATACGACTTTCAGAAGAAGGAAAATGAAACCATCACAATCAGGAAGAAATTTGAGCTGAAAAAGAAAGAAACGATATTTCTTATCATTTCTTTTACTTTCTTAATCGTTGTTGCTTTATTGTTACTTGTAATAATTCGCCTTGCTAATAAAAATCTCAAGAAATCTGATAGACTCAAGGAACTTCAAATTAGTTATCTTCATGAACAGATGGCAGCAGATGTTAAGATCAATAATTTGGAAAAACTTAAGTTGAAGGCTGAAATAGAAGCAAAGAATAAAGAATTGACTACCTCATCGCTCCAATTAATCACCAAGAATGAAATATTAGTAAATGTTTCAGATATTGCAGAGAGTTTTTATAAGAAACAGGCTTTCAATCATGAATGTTACTCCAAGTTAAGAAGTGTTCTTCAGGAAAACCTTAATCAGGAAAGAGATTGGAAACATTTCAAGAGGCTGTTCGAAGATATCCACAAAGATTTTTTTAAAAATATTAAACTTCAATGTCCTGATATAACAGAGAATGAACTACGCCTATGTGCTTATCTGAAAATCAATCTTCAGAATAAAGAAATAGCCAAGTTATTAAATGTTACACCCGACAGCTTGAAAACATTGCGCTATCGTATTCGTAAAAAATTTAATCTCGAAAAAGAGACTGTCCTCGAAGAGCATATCAGAAAAATGTAATGCAGATTAAGAGGATTGTTTACTTAATAACTCCACTTCTATTTATTTTTCTTTACCCAATAGCTACCATAGGTATTGAATGTTAGCATGTTAAGAGATAAAATATAATTAGTGCTGTTTACCAATTGTTTACCATTAAAATTAGGTTTCACAGATACCTTAGGTTAATTTTATACAGACAGGAATGAAGAGGTTATTGTTTTTTCCCGATCTTCTTACATTCTGATATCTAATAGTAATTGTATAATCTAAACTATTATCTATGAAAAAGAATTACTTACTCATGTGCTTCGGATTGCTGCTGGTAATGGCAGTTTCTGCCCAGACCTCATCGAAGGAAATTATCTCTTTACAGAAAAAGACATTGCAATTATCTTCTAAGGAAAATGCAATTGAATCTCGTGTCATTCAGCCGCTTCCACTAAACAACCCCCTGTTTAATTTCGATTCTCTTCATGTATCTTACCTGGGATCATGGGGTTTTGGCCAGAGTTTCTCTATAGGTTCAAATGATGCAGGTACAATAAAATTTATTGGATCGGGAGCCGGTGTAATAATACTGGATGTAACTAATCCGTCAAATCCTGTGAAACTATCCGAAATCAGTACAAGAGGACTCGTAGATGCTCTTTACTTTGACGAATCTAATAGTCGCCTGTATGTAACTGCCTACTTTGCTGGTTTCGAGATTTGGGACTTAACAAACATTTCTTTACCTCATAAAATAGGTGGTGGTCCAATAATTGGATTACCCCGTGGAGGAATTTATGCCGATGGGAATTATGTATATGTTGTTTCTGTTGCTGATGGAGTTCAGATCTTTGATGTCACTACGCCGTCTTCTCCGGTAAATGTTGGTAATTGCGTGCTTGATCCCAACAACTTTGCCTGGAATTCTGTTAAATCAGGCAATCATATTTTTGCAGCTCTTTCAGATGGAGGAATGAAAGTAGTGGATGTTTCTGATCCCCAAAATCCTTTTGTTGCCGGAACTTTTGCTGATGTAGTTTATGGCGTAGAAGTTTCTAACGGAGTTGTTTATGTTGTTTCTTATGCTTATGGTCTCAACATACTTGATATAAGTGATTTGTCGAATATAACTGTTACCGGAACCTGCAGCATTACCGGTTTCCCCAACAGGGTGCAAGTACAAGGTAATTATGCCTATGTTGGCAATACCGATTCAGGTGCCGGAGGAATTAATGTAATAGACATTTCAAATCCTGCAAATCCAACTCTTGTTACTACTTATCCGGGATATGCAGCGTATATTACGGCCAGAGGCAACAGCCTGGCTTTTACCGGATCTTCAATGGTGTGTACAATTCTTGATATCTCAACTCCCACAACACCAGTGTTAGCAAATTCATATTCTATTCCCAACTTCACTGGCGATATATTTGTAGATGGTAATTATGCCTATACCGGAAACAATGGATTCAGGGTTTTCGATATTACCGATAAAACTCATCCTGTTCAAGTTGGATATAATATTATCGATGGATCAATAGTTCGTACTTCAGGAAATAAGGCCGTTTATATTCGGGAAAGCATGTCTGCTAATAATCCTGTTATGCTAATGGACATTAGTGATCCTACAAATCCCACATTGTTAGGACAGTATAATTCACCAGTAATGACCAATGATCTGGAGGTCAGGGATCATTATGCTTTTGTTTCATGCTGGTGGGACGGTGTTCGAATTGTAGACATTCAGGATCCCGCTAATCCGGTTCTCACAGCACATAGTATGGGTTGGACTAATGGAGGTACCCCCGGTGTAACATTCTTCTATGCACAAGCACTTGATGTAGAAGGGAATTACTTGTATGTTCTTGATTATGGTCCATTCGCAGAAGAGGATACAAAAGGGCTATATATATTGGATATTTCCGATATAAATAACCCGTCACTGGTTACCCGTTTTACTGGCCTCTCAAGTTATGGGTATGACCTGGATGTTGTTGGAAATTTCGTTTATATCGCTGATAATTATGGTGGTGTTGAAGTGATTGATGTCACTGATAAGAATAATCCGGTAACCAGAGGATATGCTGCTTTACCTGATGGTGCAAACTTCGTAAAAGTTACTGAGAACATGGCTTTTGTAGCTGACTATATCAATGGAGGAGTACAGGTGGTTGATGTATCTGATCCTGACAATCCTATTGTTGCGGGTTATTATTTGCGGTCAGGTTGTTTTGCTTTGGGTGTTGATGTTTCAGGAACAAATATTTTCCTGGCTGATGGTGCAGGTGGTTTTCAAATTTATAATACCGACCTTATCACAAGAACAAACAACTATTCTAAATCAACTACAAGTGTAGTTTCATGGCCAAATCCCTTCAGTAATTATTTGAAGATTAAGATTGATGCAGATGTCCCCAGTGGAGATTACCTGATAATTTATGATGCTGCAGGAAATAAAATAACTTCTTTATTACCTGTCGAAAACCATCATAACCAAACAGTTTATGAATGGGATGGAAAATCAACTTCGGGAAATAATGCTTGCCCCGGATTCTATTACTATAAATCTGCAACAGGAAATGTTTGTGGGAAAATGATTAAGGTTAAGTAAATCAATTTCTATAACAATATGAGTGTTTAGGTGGTTCCAATGTTTATAATTAGGAATTAATAGAGGGCGGTTCATCCGCCCTCTATTAGTGTTAACCAATCTTATAAGACTTTTCCCCCCTTCCATTGTTGAATGCTTATAAAAAAATGACTCTTATGATGAAGAACGTTAGAGGGAAGATTATACTCGTTGATGATGAGAATTATGAAAAGGATTTTTTAGAAAGAGCCCTGAGAATAAAAGACTGGAAGATTAAGATTGAGTATTTCAATAATGTTGACGACGCTCTTGAGCATTTGAGAATGAATGCCGATGAAGTATTCCTTATTATTTCTGATATAGATATGCCGGGTAAGAATGGAATGGATTTTAAGAAAATACTTGAGGATGATGATTACATGAGTCAAAAATCAATACCCTTTATTTTTGTAAGCCATTCTCTTTCCAGGAAGAGAGTTATTGAGGCTTATAAATACCATGTTCAGGGATTTTTTGAGAAACCAATGACTTCAGCAGGACAATCTGAGATGTTTGAAATAATCGTCCAATACTGGATCAAATGCATACATCCCAATAAAGATGACCTACCGGAAAATCCGAATTTAGAATAGTCTGTAATGCAATCTGCTCTCGCTTATTCTTTACTAAAGTACCAACGATTCAAAAAATCTATTTTAGTTTTAGATAATAATTTGATTCCTTTTGAATCATTTCCCAATGATCATTGAGTATCAATTCCCACGATTTACTTTGTATTTTATTCTCTTTAACTTTGATATAAGTTGCTGGAACTAACGCATAACTCCAGTCATTACTAATCAAACAACCTTCACTTGAAACATTAAGCGTACCCCATTCATCAATTATTACAATCGTCTCATATACAACCCCACATGAGTCAAGTGGCTGTAAGGAGTTCACATTAAAACCAAAATGAGGATAAATCAGTCCAATTTTAAGCACAGGGTTCTTAAGAAAGGAATCAGTATATTTACTTATTAATGCTTCTTTTGTTTTCCGTATAAGCTCCTCCGAATCCTTTATTGCAGAGTAATCATAATTAGTTTTTATGGAATCATAAGCTTTTTGCAAATTATGTGGCATTATCAAGTTTAATGAATCTCTTAGTAGCATCCCTAAATCTGTTGAGCTTGTTACACTTCCCCTCCAATTAATCTTTGCACAGTCGAGTAAAAAAGCATAAAAGAATCCGGAGTAATAACCGAAAGATCTTACCAGACTCTCCTTATTCCAATAATCTTCATGTTTAGCTAATAAGTGCCCTTCAAGTTCTTTTACCGAAGAAGAACATAATTTATTTGATGTGTATTCGGCTAATCCTTCATGAATCTCAAATCTGTTTTCCATACTATCTGATCCCGGGAATAGGCTTCTTCGGTAATTCCTAAAGATCAATGCATCCAGAATACTGTGACAATCAATGCTATCACTTTTGATTATTGATGTTTTTAACGCTGACCATTCAAGTTTCATTAATATTCTGGCAGTAATGTTATCAAGATGATTGTTCTCATATCCCTTATTTGTCACACCTAATTCAGGTTGTAATCTGTGAAAAGCCTCATGAATAAAAAGACTGTTTCTGGTAAAATCATCTTCGGGCAACATTGAGACAGTAGCCCAAAAGGTACCCCAAATATTAGTAGTTGAATTGGCAACAATATTATCACTTGGGAATGTACCGAAATATAAATTTTCTACCTTTTTCAAAATCCCTGCACTATCTTGTTGATTTGCTATGATAGCCCTGGTTTCTCTATCAATATATAATATTGGGCCCCATATATTTTTACCCCAAAGTGCTCCATTATCCTTGTCACAAATTGTTTTAACATCGGTAAAAGTCTTTTTAACAATACCTTCAGTAGTTAAAACATCTTGTGTGAAACCATTACAATAAATTAAAATGAAGATAGAAAGTAAGATAAATTTTTTCATTGGTGAATTTTATTCCGTCCTGATTTTAATACTTAAGATCATCAACGGTCAAGATAAGATTGAATCTTTTATTCAGGCTTAAAGTTAATTGATTATTACGATACTATTTTTAAATCTAATAAAAGGCAATGCCGAATAATAACGCTTTCAGGATTTATGGCGTTCGATGTTCAGCGAAACAAGTCGTGCCTTTTTATAAGCATTCATCTATTTTACCGGATGCATAATTGTAATCCTCCAGAGAGGAAAATTGGTAAGTAGAAAACCAACCTTTCCCAGCGATACTAAACCGTTTATCTTTTGAAAAATAAAGCAGCTTGTTTCTGAAATCCTCTATACTTTCTAATCCAAATAACGCTCTATTTGAGTTATACATCTTTAAGCTTTCATCACTTAATTTGAGAAAACCAGTCACATGAGTAAAATTTTCAATGTTTTGACGATTAGAAGAGTTAAGTGAATCTAACACTACTGTGACAATACCGGAAGTATTCACAAAATATTTATTTGATCCTTCTAATAATTCTATTAGCCAAGCTGCATCATGTACTTCAATTTCTCCATTACCATAAGCATAATAAAGATCTTTTGTATAGTCATAAACTCTGGTACGTGGATTCCTTTGATGATTTATTATTATGGAAAATACTTCATCACTAAAATCAAGATTGCCAATCAAATCATCTGTTGGCCATCCAAATTCTTCAATAAGACGGTTCATTTTAAATACATTAGATGAATCTACTCTGCGTATTGAATCCCCATAAGGAATTTGCAACCTCAAACATTGGTCTTCATAGAGTAAAGAGTCATACACAGCTCTCAATTTCACATTATAGGTTAACTCTATTTTTGATTTTACTAAGTTCTTCCCCTCTTTCGACCTGAGAAATTTACGAAATGCTGTATTCTTATGAATAATAGTATCTTCAAGACCTTTCTCAAGCAGATATCTTAAATTATCACTGCATTCTTTATTCTTACCTAATAATGCTTCACACACAGCTTTATTATATCTATCATTACAAAAAAGAAAATGATGAGACGCTGCGCTATCGTATTCTTTAATTGCCAGATAATATTGTGCATCTGTAATGGCTAACTCAGCAAAGTTTATATGCTTATTGTATCCTCCAACATTTTCCAGGTT
>JBLMZZ010000042.1:0-10473 GCA_050259095.1 Omnitrophica WOR_2 bacterium
ATGTATTTGAATGGATAGATTCCATTTGTAAGGTTTTTATTTATCTGCCAGATGGTCTTAGGTCCGGTGGTTCTAGTTTCAGCTAGCAGTCGACCGGTTAAATCTGTTATCAATATGATACCTGAACTGTTTTCAGCCGTGATAAAGGTAACTTCATCATTTGCAGGATTTGGATAGAATATAAGATTGTTTATCAATAGCATTGTTATACAATTAACAATTGAAATTGACTAATTACGTTGTTCTAAGTTCTTTGTTGCATTGCGATTGGAAAAGAACACTGACTGTATTACCAGAGATATTTGAGACTGTAGTAAATCTGTTTTAACCAAACCTGTTTGTATTGAAAAAGGTATTTATTGTTGATGATGTCCTCAATCATTCTTTGCTTTATGACGTTAACTTTCTTTATAAAGCAAAGAATTATACTATGGTTCCACTTATTCAAAAAGAAAAGGCTGAAAAGTTCCTGAAATTTCATCAGGATAAGGAAATTTTGGTTCTGTTAAACTCATGGGACATTGGAAGTTCCAAACTAATTGAGGCATGTGGTTATAAGGCAATCGCAACAACAAGTATGGGAATTGCAGCTTCTATGGGTTACCCCGACAGCCAGGTGATACAATTATGGGAAATGCTGGAAGCTATAACCGGAATTGTAAATGCAGTGCAAGTTCCGGTAACGGTAGATATAGAAGCAGGTTATGGAAGGAATTTAAATGAAATAATTGAATCGGTTAAAAAGATTATTGCAACAGGGATAGTTGGAATAAACATTGAGGACAGTATCGATTTGAATCCGGTATTGGTTGATGAGATGGAATTTTGTGAAAGGATATCAGCTATTCGTGAATTATCTAACTCAATGGGCTTTCATTTAGTGATTAATGCAAGGACTGATTCATTTTATACTTCGCCCGATAAGCCACGTGAAAATCTATCTGAATCGATTAGGCGTGGCAATAAATATCGGGAAGCAGGTGCAGACTGTATATTTGTTCAACCCGTTTGGGAAAAGGAAATGATTTCAACACTGGTTAAGGAAATTAATGCCCCAATCAATATTCTTGCAAACCCTTCAACCGGAGCAGGATTACCTCCAACGGTTCGTGAACTTCAGGATTTAGGTGTTGCCCGTTTAAGCCTGGGTTCAAGTATGATGAAAGCTACATTGGCCTTGACTAAGAAGGTTGCTGATGAACTTGCAACAAAAGGAACTTTCAATATTTTATCAGATACACTAACCCCACTTCCCAATGCCATATTAGCCTATAAAATGGCAATAGGGGCAAATAAATGATTAGCTGTCAATATTAGAGTAGTAGCTAATGACATACATATTTATGAATATTCCTTAAGGTTCTCTGTTAAGAGACTGTCTCATACATGCGACTATTCGAGTATCGGCAATATTGATTCTCGTATAAAAACAGGGCTAACTTGCGGAGTAGTATAATTGTGTTCTGTAAATGCGACTATAAGTTTATATTCAGGGAAAATATAGAGATATTGCCCTCCTGCGCCTTCAGCACTTATAACGTCAGTTGAATCTCCCAAATGTGTCTTCATTTTTTTGATCCACCAAAAATAACCATAACCTGCATTATCAAATGAAGTTAAAAAGTAAGGCTTAGTACTTCTGGCTATCCAGTTATCTGAAACAATTTGTTTATTATTCCATTTTCCACCTGATGTTACCATAGCACCAATTTTCACCATATCAATTGGTTTCAGGGATAATCCACCACCGCAGTGACAGAATCCTGTTGAATCTTTAATCCAGTGATAGTCATTTATATTTAAAGGTTTAAAGAGATACTTTTCGGCAAATTTTTCCACTGACATTTTTGATGCCTTTTCAATTATCCCACCAACAATCACAGGACATCCGCTATTGTATTTGAATTCGCTATTAGGTTTGTTTGCCAATGGCTGTGACAATGCATATTGCAGATAATTACCACTATTGAACATATTGATGTTATTATTGTGAGGATCATCTGGCGGTAACATTTCCTCCCATCGGAATCCTGCTGACATGGTAATTAAATCACGAATAGTCATGGTAAGCTTAGCACTATCATCCAATGGAAAATATTGTGGAAAATAATTTGAAACCTGTTCATTTTCGCTTTTAACAAATCCTTTATCAATGGCAATTCCTAAGAGTAGTGAAAGAATACTTTTGGTTTGTGATTGTATTAGATGTAATGAGTCTTTTTTGTAGTTGTTATAATATTTTTCAAAGATGATGTTTCCCTGCCTCCAGACAATGAAACTTTCAACATTTGTGAAAAATACCCGTGGGTCGCTTTCAATTATCTTATCAGCTACTTTAATAGCTGAATCGAGTTTTATACTGTCGATCTTTTGCGGAAATGCACTTGAAGACAGTAAAACGATGATAAAAAAAGGAAGTAGTTTCATCTTTTTCATGATATAATTTTACAACCTCTGAGTTAGGACTACTCAAAGTTAATGATTTAAAGTTGCACTATATCAATCATTCCTTCAAAATAACTTGTATTTATTTTATTGTTTTCCTTGAAATTTGCCTCAACGCACTATCAATCGGTTCCCACAGTTCTATCTTGTTTCCATCGGGGCCCATGATGTGGACAAACTTTCCATAGTCGTAGGTTTCAATAGTGTCGAGTATGGTAACACCATTTTTCTTCATGTTTCTTATAAGCCCTTGAAGGTTTTGAACCCTGTAGTTGATCATATATTCCTTTTTTGAAGGATCGAGGTAGGTATTATTTTTGCCGAAGACAGCCCAGCTAAGGTAATTGACCTCCTCGGGTTTGTTTGCGTTTCTGAATTCAAACACCGATCCATAACGGTCAATCTCAAAGCCCATATTTTGCTGGTACCATTTATAGGTTTCTTTTGGATTATCAGATACAATAAACACGCCACCAATACCTGTAACCCTTGGAGTTGTGTCGTTTACGGATTCAATTATCTGGCAATGACCGGCGAAAGAAACGATGTAAGCGGTAAATAAGAAAGTAAGTTTTTTAAGCATATGTCATTTATTCATTTAAGGTTCAAAGTGGTTCAATATTAATCAAAGATAAGGGAAAGTATTAATAGGGTTTAAGAAAGGCATTAAGAATCTGCTCAAAAGCAATTAACATATAGTATGATATTTTATATTATATTAACAATCAACTGTAATTAGATACTTGATCTTTGAATTCATAAACTCAAAAAAGCAGTGTTATGAAAAAGATCTCTATTCTTATCGCTATTAGCTTATTTACAATTTGTTCGTATGCTCAACTCTCAAAAGGTGGATGGATTACTTCTATGCAGGGCAATGGGAGCTCTTCAAAGAATTTCAACTATAAATCTTCATCGCTCACGCTGCAACCTAGTGTATTGAAGTTAATTAGCAATAATCTGGCGTTGGGTATTAATTTGAATACAACTTTCACTTCTGGTAGTAGTCCTATCCCATCGGCACCTGAAACTATTTCAAAGTTAAATACTTTTAATCTTGAAGCTGGGCCGGTTTTAAGAAAGTACTTCGGTAACTATAAACTAAAGCCATATGCTGAATTTGGTACGGGATGGAATTATACGTGGTTTAATAACACCATTGATGGCAAATCGGGTAAATTTGATGATAGCAGGTTCTACATAAAACCTGCGCTGGGTATAAGTTACTGGATTTCTGACAGGATAGCGCTTGATATGAATCTAAGCTATGACCTTAACCAGGAACATTACACCTTTCAGTTGGACGATTGGAATATGAATATTGGCTTTTCAGTAAAATTGGGAAAGTAATAAGTCAGTACTGTTGCAATTTAGCCCGTATTTGGGTTTCATATTCAACTTCGTTTCAACAAAATGCACTAAATCAGGTTATTATTGTGATGTTTGCGCAATGAGGTGGGAGCAGTAAATAAATTTTTAAATGATAGAATTCAGTCAAACGAGTAATAAACAATTACTTAAACTAATTGCTGCCTATAGAAAACCGGTTCTTAAAAAGAGTATCTGGCAGATTTTAAATACAGTGGTACCTTATCTTATGTTATGGGCTTTGATGATATGGGTTTCAACAATATCATGGTGGCTGGTACTACCGCTTGCTGTACTTGCATCCGGATTTGCCATCAGAGCATTTATTATTTTCCATGATTGTGGACACGGTTCTTTTTTCAAATCAGAATACACAAGCGATATGGTAGGATTTGTAATGGGAATGATTGTGCTGACTCCTTATTACAGATGGCATAATGCACATCGTATACATCATGTTACCGCAGGCAACCTTGAAAAGAGAGGGACAGGTGATGTATGGACAATGACCATAAAAGAATATTGGCAATCAACTCCAAAAAAACGTCTTATCTACAGACTTTATAGAAATCCAATTATAATGTTCCTGATAGGAGGTCCCATTATATTTCTTGTATTGAACAGGTTTACCAGAAAAGATTTCACCTGGACTGAAAGATATAGCGTTTATGCAACCAACGCAGGGATATTGGCATTTGCTCTAACGGCAATTGCAGTGAGTGGACTAATACCATATTTAATAATTCAAATTTTAACTATGTATTTTGCTGCTGTTATTGGGGTATATCTTTTCTATGTGCAGCATCAATTTGATGATGTACATTGGTACGATGATGAAAATTGGGATTACAATAAAGTAGCAATTGCTGGCTCTTCATACTTTAAACTTCCAAAGGTATTACAGTGGTTTTCTGGCAACATTGGTTTCCACCATATTCACCATCTGAGTTCCGGTATCCCCAATTATAACCTTGAGAAGTGTTATCGTGAAAATAAGATATTCCAGGAAGTAGAAGCAATTACATTTTGGAAGTCATTCAAAACTTTGAGATTAAAATTATGGGATGAATATTCGCAGAAATTAGTGACGTATAAAGAAGCATCAAAAGTGTGGAGCATTGGTAGTGCTACATTGTAAATTTTAGAGTATACAAATCTTAAAAGATGAAGGCAAGAAAATTAGGTAACAGTAATCTTGAAGTCTCAGCACTTGGGCTTGGTTGCATGGGTTTAAATTTTTCTTATGGACCGGCAGCTGATAGAACAGAGATGATCGCATTGCTTCATAAGGCTGTTGATTTGGGTGTTACGTTCTTTGACACTGCTGAAGTATATGGTCCTTTCACTAACGAAGAACTTGTAGGTGAAGCGCTTGCACCCTATCGCAATAAGGTTGTTATTGCTACTAAATTTGGTTTTGACACAACCGGCATTTCATCTCTTAATAGTAAACCTGGGCATATAAGAGAGGTTGCTGAGGGATCGCTAAGACGTTTAAAAACAGATGTTATTGATCTGTTTTATCAGCATCGTGTAGATCCTGATGTTCCAATTGAGGATGTTGCAGGAACGGTTAAAGATCTCATTAAAGAAGGTAAAGTAAAACATTTTGGTCTTTCGGAAGCAGGAGTACAAACAATTCGCCGTGCTCATGCCGTTCAACCGGTAACTGCCCTTCAAAGTGAATACTCACTTTGGTGGAGGGAACCTGAAGCAGAGATACTACCTGTACTTGAGGAGCTGGGAATTGGGTTTGTACCTTATAGTCCGCTTGGCAAAGGTTTCCTTACGGGAAAGATTACTGAAAACACAACTTTCGATAAAAACGATTTCAGGAATACTGTACCGCGTTTATCACCCGAAAACCGCATAGCTAATAAAGCAGTTGTAGATATTATTGCAAAATTTGCAGCAGAGAAAAATGCTACTCCTGCACAAATAGCGCTGGCTTGGTTATTGGCTCAAAAGCCCTGGATTGTTCCTATACCCGGAACGACAAAAATAAGTCGTTTAGAAGAAAATCTGGGTGCTGCATCCATTGAACTTACTTCGGATGAATTACAGAAAATAAGAGCAGCCGCTGAAAAGATCACAGTTCAGGGAACCCGTTATTCTGAAGGTGCAATGAAATTAATCAACCGCTAACGTTTAGCCTTAGATCCAGATACTTAAAATAATTCCGGTTACAATTGAACCAACTGCCCGCTCGCTTACATCAATAAAGAATAGTTTTGTTCTGCCTGCAAAAACAAGATTGCCAGAATTTATTGGTATAACGAAAAAAATTGTAACAAGTAAACCTATAAGAATTCCGTTACAAATACCGGGAGTTCCATACATTTTTATCATTACCGCGATTCCGAGCGTATAAAGAAAAGTTGAAAGGAATTGGCCAACTAATGGAAATATCTGTGGTTTGTCGGGTATAGCAACTCCCATTTCTTTGGCCCAAAGTTTACCAAACAAAACAGAATACCAGATAAACCCAATAAAAAAATAGATGAGGGCACAAATTAGAACTGCCAAATAATTAATGTCTTTAAAAATAGCCATGTTAACTCTTGCTTTAATTGTTTAAAGCAAAGATAGAAATACATAGTTAAATCAAACAATGAGTGCAGATAGTTTTGATTTAATAAGGTTAACGGAAGTAATTATTGAATAATTAATTTTTGTTGAATTACTCCGTTATTATGGGTAGCTCTTAAAAAGTAAATTCCATCAGTCTGGTTGCTTAAATTTAAAGTTGATTGATAAGTATTGCTCCTGTTATCAGGAATAAAATGCTTTTTAATCAGAATTCCCTGAGCAGTAAAAATTTCAAGGATTATGTTACCTTTTATTTGATTAAAAGTGTAATTAAATATACCACTGTTTGATGGATTCGGATAAAACACCGCTTGATTCGCAAGAAGCTTTTCTTCGATACCATAACTACAATCAGAAAAAGTGAAATAGACTGAAATTGTAGCATTGTCGCTACAACCGCTGGTTGGATCAGTAACGGTTACATTAAACACCTGCATGTCGTATGTGATGCCTGATGTTTGTGCGGTAACAGTCTGGTTTGTTGAACCATTACTCCAAAGATAGTGTGATCCGGGGTTTCCGGCATCAAGTGTAACAGAGTCAAAGGCACAAACTCCAATTTCATTCTCACTTATAATTCTAATCTCTGATTCATCAATTGGCATAAGATTAACAGTAGGCAAGGGTTTAACCTCCACCGTAACATATCCGGTAGAAACAGAGATTCCATCATTTACGTCAACCTTATAATTAGTAGTAATGCGTGGTGTAACAATGGGATTCTGCAAGTTTGAAGTAAATCCTGCGGGATCAGATGTCCAGGTATATGAGTATTCAGATGAACCTCCTCCGGGGATTGCAAACAGTTGAACCGGTTGCCCTGAACAAATATTATCTGGCTGGGCATAAGGATTAGCCACTAACATTTCAGCTAGTCCATCGTTTGGGGTTTGTGCAAAAGCATTTAATGAAAATGCAAGAATTGCAATTGTAAAGTATTTCATTTACTGTAATTTGGTTTATTTTAATGATAATGCGAATATTTATGATCCTTGTCACATAATTTATATCATATTAATCATCATAATGTGGTAATGTAACTTTATAAATTAAAAATAAAATGGCAATTCTTTTTTCAACCTTCAGACATTGATCATAAAACGAAAAGAAGCGGCAACTGCAACTATAAAATTTTAAGATTGTTGGATTGTTATCTAAAGTCAATATTAAAAAAGTGCCACCATGAATCTTGAAATGAAATCAATAAATACAATCAGGTGTTTGGCAATTGATGCAGTAGAGAAAGCGAATTCAGGTCACCCGGGTACACCAATGGCCCTTGCTCCGGCAGCATATGTATTATGGATGGAGCATTTAAGGTATAATCCTCATAATCCAAAATGGTTTAACCGGGATCGCTTTGTGTTATCAAACGGACATGCTTCTATGTTGCAATATGCTATTATGCATCTGGTTGGATATGACATTTCCATAGAAGATATCAAGAACTTCAGGCAATGGGATAGCATTACTCCGGGTCATCCTGAATATGGTTTAACACCTGGCATTGAAACAACCACAGGACCACTTGGACAGGGGTTGATGAATGCAGTGGGAATGGCAATTGCCGAAGCACATCTTGCAGCTTTATTCAATACAGAGCAGCACAAAATTGTGGATCATTACACATATGTTTTTTGTAGTGATGGCGATTTAATGGAAGGGGCATCACATGAAGCTGCTTCCTTTGCAGGGCACATGGGACTGGGAAAACTTATTGTGTTATATGATGATAACCATATCACAATTGAAGGCAATACATCACTCACATATTCGGATGATGTTGAGAAACGCTTTGAAGCCTACCATTGGCATGTTCAAAATGTTGGAGACAAGGGAAATGATTTAAGGGCTATATCTGAAGCATTTACTAATGCTAAAAAGGTTATTGATCAGCCATCAATTATAATATTAAGAACACATATTGGTTATGGTTCACCAAATAAACAAGATACTCCCGATGCTCATGGATCACCACTTGGGGCCGATGAAGTGAAGCTTGTTAAAGAATTCTATGTGTGGCCTATTGATAAGTTTTTCAGAGTGCCTGAAGATGTAAAAAGTTCCATGAGTGTTGCTGTTGATAAAGGCAAAAAGCTTGAAGAAGACTGGAATCAATTGTTTGACGACTATAAGAATGCAAACCCTGACTTAGCAAAGCAATTTCTTGCACAACTTAAGCAGGCACTCCCTGAAGATTATTACCACGATCTTCCGAATTATTTACCTGCTGATGGAGCAAAAGCAACAAGAGAAGTTTCGGCTGATGTAATCAATGGAGTAGCAAAGTATCTTCCATGGTTGATGGGTGGTAGTGCTGATTTAGAGCCATCAACTAAAACCTTAATTAAAACATCCGGATATCTTGAAAAAGGAAAATTCGAGAATAAAAATATTGATTGGGGAATAAGAGAACATCTCATGTGCGCAGCGAGTTCAGGGATGTTTCTGCATGGGGGCATAAGACCATTTGCCGCAACATTTTTTATCTTTACTGATTATGCACGACCTGCTATAAGACTGGCATGCATTATGTCGGTACCGGTCATTTATGTTATGACTCATGACTCTATAGGATTAGGAGAGGATGGCACCACTCATCAACCTATAGAACAACTGGCTTCATTTAGAGCTATGCCAACAATTTGTGTTATTCGGCCAGCCGATGCAAATGAAGCAATCTATGCATGGCGCGCTGCAATTGAAAATGCAAAAGGGCCAACTTTATTAGTATTATCACGGCAGAAATTACCGGTAATTGACCGAAGCAGGTATGCCTCCCCTGAAGGATTATATAAAGGTGCATACATACTCTCACACGAAAAAGGAACCGCCCTAGATGTCATTCTAATAGCTACAGGTTCGGAGGTGCAATTAGTGTTGGAAGCTCAGCAGGTGTTAGATAAGGTTAATATAAATTCACGGGTAGTGAGTATGCCAAGTTGGGAACTTTTTAGACGGCAGGATCAGGTATATAGAAATGAAGTTCTGCCTCCTGAGATAAAATCAAGAATAGCGGTAGAGGCAGCTTCACCACAGGGATGGCTTGAATGGATTGGAGATGAGGGTAGGATGATTGGTATTTCAAAATTTGGAACAAGTGCTCCGTACAAGGAAATTTACCAGCACTATAACATTACTGTTGAGAACATTGTTAATACGGCTAAAATAATGTTAAACAGATGAAGATAATCATTGCTTCAGATCATGCAGGTTTTGATTATAAGACCTTGCTAATAAATTATCTGCAGAATAAAGACATAGAAGTTCTTGATTTGGGAGCCTATGACACAGAACCTTCAGATTATCCGGATCATGCTGAGGATGTAGCAAATGCTATTATCAATAATGAGGCTGAAAAGGCAGTTATTATCTGTGGAAGCGGGGTCGGTGTATGCGTTGCAGTAAATAAATTCAAAGGGATAAGGGCAGGTGTTTGTCACGATACTTATTCAGCACATCAGTGTGTTGAACACGACAATGCCAATGTATTATGCTTAGGACAACGAGTTATTGGGATTGAGCTTGCTTATGAAATAGTGGATGCTTTTATAAATGCTACGTTTAAACAACTGGAGCGTTATGAAAGACGTTTGGAAAAAATAAATGCTATTGAGAATAAAAACATGAAGGAGGATCAAAAATGAATAATTTAATTGATTTATTAAATTATGGTCAAAGCTATTGGCTTGATAATCTAACAAGGGATAAAATCGCCAGTGGAGAGTTAAAAAACAGAATGACTTTGGAAGGTTTGAGAGGTATAACCTCCAACCCAAGTATCTTCAACAAGGCGATTGCTGAAAGTGACAGCTATGATCATCAAATAAAATCGCTCATTGATCAGGGATATCCTCCGCATAAAGTATATGAATTCCTCACAGTACAGGATGTACAGGATGCATGCGATATTCTTAGGCCGGTATTTGAAAATTCATCAGGTGTAGATGGCTTTGTAAGTTTGGAAGTCTCACCACATCTGGCACGTGATACAAAAGGTACTATTGAAGAAGTTCATATGCTGCATCGGGCAGTTGACAGGCCTAATTGCTATATCAAAATTCCCGGAAC
>JBLMZZ010000043.1:0-4636 GCA_050259095.1 Omnitrophica WOR_2 bacterium
TTTCATTGGTACTCCAGAGGTAGGAATCATAACCGCTTTGAGCCTGAAGGATAATGGAAGAACCCTTGCAGAAAAGGGTATCATTACCGGGATAGGGTAGAGGAAGCTGAGCAACCGTTACATCCCTGTTGGCGGTTTCAGTTCGTCCATCGGGATATCTGACAAAGGCAGTAACGTTATAAAGGCCGCCAGTTTGATACAGATGCTGTGGGTTTAACTCATTGGAGTAATTGTTGGCACCACTTGCAGGGTCTCCAAAGTCCCAGTGTATGCTATCGGGCACAGGGTTAAAGTTGGGCGTAAAGGTATAAGTATCACCGGCACACTGACCGTTATACTCAAAGCGAAGAAAGTAGGTTTGAATAAACTGGGGAAGTCCTCTATAACACTTACGCCCTCCCAAATAGACCCCTAAAGAATCATAATCACAGGCCACACCTTTTAAAGAAGGATTGTTTATAACACCCAGATAGTCATTATAATTTCGAGCAACATATATTCGTCCATCAAGACCAATCTGCAAATCTAAGCCATTTCCTAATTCACCAATATCAATTAAAGAATTCTCAAATGCTTCCTGATCAGGAAGCAGAGAAAGGTCATATTGGAGCAGTCTGTTTTGTTCATCTAAAGAGTAACTAGTGAAATAAATAAAATGTGAATCAGACGAAAATTCCACTCCATAATGACCTAAAGGAAAGACTAAACTAAATGAGTTCATTATCTTTCCAGTCTGATTGTTAAAAACTCCTATTTCAGTGCTTGGATCTCCTGGGCCAGTTGGTGACACAATAAATTTCCCATCAGGTGAAATCTTCATTTGGCCCATATTGTTGCCACTCCCTTCAATTAGTATATTGGATAAACAGTTTGTTTTAACGGGAATGGTACTAATTCCATTAGAAGTAACAAGGTAAGAATGAAATTCATTAACAGGTTGAGTGAGGTTTCTTACTATTACCCAGAAACCTGAATTGACGGAATTACAAATTGCAGTTATTTTTTCTACTGCATTATTAGAATGTGCTAATGGTACATTTTTTAAATATATATCTCCCAAACCTCCATCTAGATTCATTTTTACAAGTGAATAATGTAATCCTATAAGTGGATATATTGTGCCATTTCCTACCGTAAAAATATAATACTCATTATATGACTCTGGTTTACGCATTATCAGACTCGTCTGGCTTAGGCTATTACCAAGAAGTCCGTATCCATTAGGCATTTGCTGGTGAATACGATTATAAACATGTTCACCATCAGTATAAAAAAGTAAATTACCTGCACTGTCACTGATAGTTGAAGTTCCATGACTATATATTAATGCACCGTCAAGTAAAAATGAAGGACTTCCTGATTCAAACGAGATACCTGCTTTATTACCAAAGTACCAGTTATTGGCTTCTTTTTGTGCAGAAGCTAAAATCGTTATAATAAACAAGACTGCTGCAATGTATGTTCTCATACTAAAATGAAACTTGCACAGGAAACACCTGTGCAAGTTAATTAAAAAAATGACTACTGTTCCATATTTACTGTAACAATTGCTGTATTATCATAAAACTGTGAACATGTCAGTAATGCACTTTGTCCAGTACCGGTACAATATACATTGCCATTTTGATCCCTCAACTCGACATAAACAACAACCTTAAGATATGGCTTGCTTTCACTTTGATTGCAATCCCAATCTGATGTCTCAATTAGACCGCTATCGTAAGTTTGTGAAAAATATATCGAATACCAATGCGGTAGCACTACAAACTCATCGATAGTTTCATCGTAAATTCCATAATAGACATAATAATTTGATCCGGATATCTGTAATTCGCATGGGTTCCAATCTACTGTAAAACTTGCATCTTGAGCAATTGTATTAGATGATCCTAATATAAAAATCGAGAAAAGAATTATGGTTACTTTAACTATTAATTTCATGGTGTATGTATTAAATTATGAATGGATGATAAAGTTAATTTTACTAATAAAGACTAATAAAGATTTATTTTCAGTTAAGGAGGATACCACCTGTAATAGCCTAAACTACCATAAATAAATAAAGAGATGTAAGCTATAAGGCAGAATATCAGCATGATACCCCCCACCTCAATCTGGAATTTATTTCAGGGAATAGCAGAACCAGATTAGTTTTATACCACATCCTTACAAAGTAATTATATGATCCGAATAAAAACAGATATGACAAATGTACTGATAAAATTAAATAGATTCCAAATAATTCCACAAGTATTATAAGAAAAAATATAATTGAATGTGGTAGATTTATGATAATCTCACTTAATCAGCACTATAGATAAATAAAGAGATTTCTCTTGTGTTTGTGAGATATCCTCTGTAGCGTGCGTTCTCTCATTCTTTGATTGTTTGTTGGATTGGAAGATTTTAGTTCGAGGTAATAAATTAAGTATTTTTGAAAAAGTATTAATCTTAATTCAACAACTTTGAATATTCCAATATTACGTTTAGTTAATCATCATCTTGGTGGAGATTTATTTGAAACTCCTCTTTCGGTGGTATCATGGTTAGGAGCTTTGCAGGCACAAGATCTTAATAGTGCTAAATGGGCAATTGGTGTTCGTTTGAAGGATTCAACTGAAAAATTGATTGATGAGGCAATCAATAATGGCGATATTATCCGTACTCATCTTATGCGACCTACCTGGCATATGGTTGCAGCTGATGATTATTTAAAGCTGCTCTGGCTTACGGCACCTAATATAAGAAGTTCACTAAAATCACGCCGGAAACAGCTTGATTTGGATGAATCTTTTTTCAAGAAGAGCAATCCCACTTTAAAGAATATCTTAAGTGGCGGTAACCACCTCACTCGCGAAGAATTGATGATACAGCTTTCGATGACAATTCCTGATATTGATAGTTCAAGAATGAATCATATATTACTTGAAGCTGAACTTGATGGATTAATATGTAGTGGGATGATTAAAAATAAGCAGCATTCATTTGCACTCGTTAGTGAGAGATTGAAGAGTAAAACTAATAAGGTAGATTTTAACCGGGATGATGCAATTGCATTGCTTACAAGTAAGTATTTCTTAAGTCATGGTCCGGCAACTGTTAAAGACTTTAGCTGGTGGTCGGGATTATCAATTGGTGATTGCAATAAGGGACTTGAGATGGTGAAAAATAAGCTGGAATTTGCGGAAATTAACAAGGTAAAATATTGGTTTAATGGTGAGATGAATGATACACTAAAGGATAGATCTTTTTTACTGCCTGCGTTTGATGAATATATTATAAGTTATAAGGACAGGTCGTCGGTGCTGACTATAGAACATCATGGAAGGGCAGTTTCATCTAATGGAATCTTTAGACCGGTTATGGTACTTGATGGACAAGTGGTTGGATTGTGGAATAAGAGTATCAAGAAAGATGTTCTTCAAATTAAAACCGAATGGTTTCTTAAACCTCAAAAATCAATCATAAAAGAATTTGAAGAAGCCGGATTAAGATATGCAACTTTCCTGGGATTAAAGTATAGAGGAATGATTTAGTCAGCCAAGGAGTAAAAGCTTTAAAAACAGTATGTTAGTTTTTTAAGTATCATGCTTCTATCTTTATATGTTTTGGGTTGTTAGTAATTAAAATCTAATACAAGAAAAGATGAAAATAGGCATTTTAGGAACAGGTACTGTTGGTAAAACATTAGCAGTGAGGCTTTCAGAAGCCGGTCACAAAGTAGAAATCGGAACTCGCGATGTAGAGCAGAAACTTGCGAGCAATGAGAAAGATCAATATGGCAATCCGCCTTTTAGTAGTTGGCAGAAGGAGCATCCACAAATACCACTTGTAAAATTTTCGGAAGCAGCTGCTTTTGGCGATGTAGTTATCAATGCAACTAAAGGAGGAGCTTCAATAAAAGCTTTGGAAGATGCGGGAGATGAAAATTTGAAAGATAAAGTGCTTGTGGATATTGGGAATCCACTTGATGCATCTAAAGGAATGCCACCATCGCTGCTTCCTGAATTTTCAAATACTACTTCACTTGGTGAAACCATTCAAAATAAGTTTCCTTCAACCAAGGTTGTTAAGACACTTAACACAATGATGGCAGGACTTATGGTAAATCCTTTAATGATTAACAATGGGGATCATACCAATTTTATTTGTGGAAATAGCATAGAAGCAAAGCAAACTGTTCGGGGTCTTCTTAAGGATATGGGATGGAAAGATGAAAATATTCTTGATCTTGGTGACATTTCTTCAGCACGGGGAACGGAGTCGTATTTACCGATATGGCTTAGAATAATGGGCTCAAAAAAAACAGGTGCATTTAACTTGAAAATTGTTGATTAAACCAATACATGGAAATAACAAAGATTTATCTGGCGGGTGAATTCATTGAAACGAATGACACCCTCAATATTTATTATCCTTTTAATGGTGAACATTTTGCAATCACCTGTAAAGCGGGTTATGAAGAGCTTAACAAGGCAATAGAAGCAGCAGAAAGAGTTAAAGTTGAGTTAACTAATATGCCTGCTTTTCAGCGAAGTGAGATTCTTTTGCAGATAAAAAAGCAACTCCTTGATATGCGTGAGATCTTTGCTCAGACCATTACTGCTGAATCGGGAAAACCAATAAAGAATGCCCG
>JBLMZZ010000044.1:0-7466 GCA_050259095.1 Omnitrophica WOR_2 bacterium
TTATCGGTAACGGAGCAACCAATGCAGGTGGTATTGCTTACGCTTCACTAATGGGAATTCCGGGTGACGTTGTAATTGACTCAAACGTAGTTGTTAACAACCGTTACGGCATTACCATCACAGGTAGTGGCATGAATGCTCAGATACGTTACAATACCCTTACAGGAAACAATATCCAGAATAATCCTGATCTTGGCGGAAGTGGATTGAACTTCACTGCTTCATCATCATCTTCTTATCAACATGTGATGGTAACCGGTAATAATATCTCAGGAAGTCTCTGGGGCATTACTATCATTGGCTATCCTGTTGTCAACATGGGTAATAACGATCCTGCCGACTACAATCCTGGTCTCAATATTTTCAGCAACAACGGTAATAACGGCATTTTATATGATCTCTACAACAATGGACCATTAACACAGAATGCAATGGGCAATTACTGGGGAGTAGATGTTCAGGATGCTGCAAGCATTGAATCGGTTATAGTTCATCAACCCGATGTTGCAACGCTTGGACTGGTAAATTACATGCCTGCTTCGCAGAATGTAACATTTACAGTAACCGATCATCAGATGAATCCTCTTCAGGGTGCAACAATCACTATTAATGGTTACGCTACACCACTCACTACCAATGCTGAAGGAATAGCAACCGCCATGATTATGCAGGGCACTTATGATTATAATGTAGCATTGGATGGTTACTCAACCACCTCTTCCACATTCACACTTGAAGGTACCGCGCTTAATATTCCGGTTATACTTAATGATGCTGTCTATACCCTCACTTTCAATGTAACCGACGGTTCATTACCTGTTGCGGGAGCAACTGTAAATGTTGGTGATTTCCAAATTACTACCGGTTCAAACGGTCTTGCTTATATCGGAATACTTCCGGGTACATATAACTACACTGTCACAAAAGAAGGTTTTGAAACTGCAGAGGGAACAGTGACAATCATTGATCAACCGGTTACCGAAAATGTGGTTTTAACTGCCATCATACCAGTATATACCTACACCGTTACTTTTACAGTTACCAGTGATGGGGAACCTGCCGAAGGTGCTACCGTGTTAATTGCTGACTCTATTCTGCTCACCAATGCTGAAGGTATTGCAACCATTGATCTTATCAACGGTGTTTATCCTTATACAGTTACCGGTCCTTATGCTGATACATTATCGGGTGTTGTAACCGTAGCAGATGAAGATGTAAATGTAGAAGCCGGACTTACAACTGGTGTTAGCACCATCGTCGGTGATAATTTCCGTGTATATCCTAATCCAGCTTCAACTTATGTAAATGTTGAAGGTGCTTCAATCAGCAAAGTAACCATCTGTAACCTCAAAGGAAAAGTTATGATGGATGTTACTAATCCACAAACCAGAATAGAACTCAACAACCTGCCATCAGGATTTTATTTGATGAAGATTTATTCTAAAAACACTATTTCAATCAGCCGATTGATTGTGAAATAAAGAATAAAACTCAAGTCTTAATGCTAAAGAGGCTGTCCTAACGGGCAGTCTCTTTTTTTTTGAGAGTTGGGCACCCGTTTCATTTTTCTGTATCAAGTTCAAACATCCAAAATTGTTTTGACAGTCTTTTCTGATTGTCAAATTTGGCAATAGTTAAAGAAGAACTTGTGATGGGGTTATATTAAAGTCGTATATCATACGCATTTCAATCGTTAATTGTACGTACTTCATACGTGTGTACACGTACGAAATACGTATGAAATACGTATAAAATACGTATGATATACGACTTCTGTCCAAATTTTGACTAAACTCGGCAAAATCCGATTGCTTTCTCTTCCCCTCATTAACCTGGTGAAAATAATGCCCAATAATCAAAAGAGGTTGCCTTTTGAGACAACCTCTTTTATTATTTATCGATCAAGTAGTGATAGAAGCAATACCTAAAATTTGATATTAAATTTTATCTGGTAAGAATCCTAAGGAAGTCTTCTACTGTATCAAATCCTTTATCCTGTAGTTTCTTCTTCATCCTCATCTTACAAACTCTTACACTCTGAGGTGAAATGCCAAGTGTATTAGCCATTTCGCGACCCGACAGGTCAAGATATATCAGCACCAGCAAACGCTCCTCTGCTTCGGTGAGTCCGGTGCTGAATTGTTTTATTCGTGTGAAGAAACCCGGATAGATAGATTTGAATTTAGCTTTGAAAGTGGACCAATCATCATCGGTGAGTATTTTTTGTTCGAGCAATTGTTCTACCTGACTCCCATCAGATATCTTTCCATCGGCCTGAAAGACGGGTTGCATGGAGGTTCTTGTAAGCTCCTCCTGCATTTTGGCAATGATTGAATTTTTGCGTGTAAGGTCAATTATATACGCTTTGAGTTCCTGTTCTTTAACTTCAATGATCTTAGCTGAGTTTTTGAGTTCTCTTTCGAGATTCTCTTTTTTAAAACTTATCTTCATCACATACCTGTAAACAAAAAATGCCGAAGTAAGTATTATAATCAGCACTGTGATGCCAAACAGCCAAATTCTATTGGCTGCCAGTTTTTTTTCATTCTGAAGGTTCTGAATTTGCAGGTTCTTGACTTCTGCACCCATCTCAGCCTGAAGTTCTGCCAATCTGTTCGACTGATTTAGGATCATGTTGGTCTTATTCAGTTCGTTAAACTTTTTGAAATACTTTAAAGCAGAGTCAGCTTCCCCAAAGTGTTCATATATTTGCGACAGTTTCTCATACGCTTCACTCATTCGTATCTTGCTTTCGGCTATTCGACTCAGATCCAGACTATGATATGCAGCTTCCAATGCTTCTTTGCGTAAGCCCGATTTAAGACAAATATCAGCCAGATTGTAGTAAGTTGCCGCAACACCATCTTTGTAATCAATTAGTTTATAACAAGTAAGTGCATAATTATAATATACTCTTGCCGAATCAATACGACCCATATTTTTCCATATCTGACCCTGATTATTGTAGGCGATGCCAAGATCGCGATGATATTTAGTCTTCCTGAAGATGTTAATAGCAAGGTTGTTATGCTTAAATGCCTCCTCAAACTCCCCCTGTTCCTTAAAGATTAGTCCCATATTTGTGTGAGTAAGGCCCAACAGCCTCTGCATACCAAGCTTTTCGGCCAGTTCTGCCGACTGAAGATAGCTTTGCATTGCATCAGCATTATTACCTAACCTCCAGTAAACCAGTCCAAGTGTGTTGAGTACCATAGCCAGTTGTTTGCGGTCATTTTTAACTTTCGCAAACTCATAAGCTTTCATGATGTGATCAAGCGCTTTCTGGTAGTTGCCATTGCTCCACTCATCTACCGCCATCCTGTTGATCGAATCAATATCGGGCGGCTTTGCCAATGTAATCAATGGCAGCAGAAGGAGTATAAATAATATTCTTTTCAAGGGGCTAAAAGATTGCAGAGACGCACTTGCCTTGCGTCTCTGCGACAAATTTATGGTTAAATATAACTCAAACGACTACTTTATCAGCATCTTATACGATTCACTGGCTTCACCTGAATTCACTTCATACAGGTACATCCCTTTTTCAAGACCTTCAACATTGATATTAATCATGTGATGTCCTGCCGGTAACTGCCCGTTATAAGCCACCATTGCAATTCTTCCGGTAAGGTCGTAGATGTTGATCACTATATTTGATGCGCTCTTAAGATTAATAGGTATTTCAGTATTTCCTTTTGCCGGATTTGGAGTATTCTGTCCGCCAATTGCATTACCAGCTGTTTCAAAATTCGATGTACCTACTACCACATGATGTGACTGCCAGAAATAGAAACCTTCGAACATTGAGAATTCATTAGAGATTGTACCTGCCATCAATAATCTCCCGTCTTTTAATGGAACCAACATGGCAGGATAAAAATCAGAGAGTTCAGGACCATAAAACAGCTCTTCAGTTGTGGTTTCATCAATCTTAACTGTAAAGAGTCCTGCCAATGGCATTGATCCTGCTGAATAATAAGGTCTGTAAGGATATCCTGATCCGGCAACCTGATTCAATACATAAAGATTATCAGCATCGTCAAGATACATGTCGTAGAAGAAACGGTTATAGTCTGTCTCAATTACGCTTATTTGATTACCCTGTTCATCAAGTTTTACCAATATCACTTTATTATTCAATCCATCAATTACACTGAAGCCTGAAATAATCAGTTCGCCTGTTGATAATTGAACCATCTTGTATGACATCACCCGGCGACCGTCCTCACCGTAAATCTTCTCCCATGCGGTGGTTCCGTCAGCCTGTATTCGGGTAATGGTCATTTGTTGTTCATATGTTTCCCTGTCTTCCTGGTAACCATTAATATAAATATCACCGTCATCATTAACCATCATACCTCGTGCACCGGTTGTCTTGTTTTCCTTAGCAAATGTATTAAGCCACTGCAGTTCACCGGCAGCATTATATTTAATAGCAACCATATCAAGCGCCTGATCAAACCAACCTCCTGTTCCTGCTGTTCCGCCAAGAAAAATATCACCAAGTGAATTTGTTGTTCCAACGGTTATTCCAAAAGAATCATCGGTATGGCCTTCACGGATAGTATACCTCGTCCAAAGTTCTTCACCTGATGCTGAAGCGAATTTTACGGTAGCAAACTTTCCCGTAAGGTCGCTTTCATTCTCAAAAGCACTTCCCGCTAATATCACATTGCCCTGCTCATCAAGTAACAGTGTAAACATGGCAGGATTAATCATTGCCTTTTCGGTTTCCCAAAGCAGGTCACCCGATGTATTGTATTTCTTAATGCGGATGATTCCATCCATTGGTAGCAGATAAACAACCACATCCCCAGATGGAGTAACACGCGCCTGAATGCCATTTACCATTGGGCCATTGAGCTCATTAAAGACTTTTTCCCAAACTACCTCACCAACATTATTATATTTAACTATGATGTAAGAACTTAACAGATAGTTAAAAGTAATTGAATCGTATCGCCCGGTAGCATAGGTATTGTTATTTGCATCGGTATAAGCGGTAAGTAACTGACTGCGTGAAGCATTTTCATTACTATAAATAAAATCCCATTCGGTAATACCAGTGACAAAAGGTATTTTCATCACTTCAAAGGCACCACCCAGATTTGTGTAGAAAGAAGCAAACGATAGATAAGCATCATCAGCACCATCCATGTTAAGTTTCATAAAATCGGTAAATCCACCAAACTCCGACGATTGCTGCACATAGGTAAAACCACCGGTGGCAATTCCTTCTGTTGAATATCGGGTTGCTTTAATTATATTATTCCATGTTTCAGGATCTGAACCCCAACCGGAAATTACAGGATTACCAACCTGATCCAGAGTAAATTTCACCGGTTTCACATCAATCAAATCATTCGTAAGAGCAGTCCATTTGCGTGTACCATCTTCGTTGTATGAAATAAGTACGGTACCATCATCAATCCAGTTACCGAAATGACGACCTGCTGCATAGATATCGCCGGTCCCACTAGTCTCTACAGAATAACCATCCGATAATTCTTCTGTCATAACCTGACTATCAGTCCAATCCAGAACACCACCCGATGAGTATTTAAGTGTGCGCATTAAAGGACTATTTGTATTAAAAGTACCGGTAACATACCAGTTGCCGTTTAAGTCAGAAGTGATACTTCGTGCCAGTGAATTAACATCCAGAGCATTTTCATCCTCATATTGATTACTCCAGGCAATAGAACCATCGGCATTATATACAACTGTATAATAGCACTGCCAGTATCCGTCGTTTCCGTTAAAACCGGTAATGCCGATTTTTCCATCACTATTGATATGTATTGCTTGTGGTTCAATCCAGGTATCTGGAAGCGGATTATTCTCAACTTCCGACCATAATATAGTACCTGTTGAAGAGTATTTTAGCGTAAGCCAGGTAATATTGTTGCCCGAATAAGTAATACCGGTTACCACTACACTTCCATCAGGAGCAATGGCAATAGCCGATGGTACGTCCATTCCCTGTGCCTGACCCCCATAAGTAGTTTGCCAGATTATCTCGCCATTCGTTGCATCATACTTCATTGTAACAAGATCCATATCGTGACCATTCCATACAGTTCCCGATACAACAGGATTATTATCCGCATCAAGCGCCAGGGTCATGCCTATCTCGGCAGCATACTTTGTTCCCGATTGACGTTTTTCCCAAACCTGGTTACCGGAATTATTTACTTTAATGGTGACAAAATTACCCCGAACCGTTTCAAAGTCCGAACTTGTACCCGTAACAAAAATGTTTCCATCACTGTCGGTCACAGCATCAAACGGGACATTAATACCTTTATATTGATGTGTATAAAATTCATAGCCCGAAGTATCCCTGAAAGCGTTACTATTTTTTAGCTTGTTCATCTTACTCAATATACCTTCAGTTGTTGAAAGCTTATAGCCGGATGATGATTGAAAATTCATGAGATTCTGAGCGTTACCCTGCACGAACCACAAGGCAGTCAAGAGCATTAAGAGCATTGATTTGTACGTAATTTTTAGTGTCATGGTTTGCTTTTTTAAATGATTAACCCTGTCAACAGATAGGAATCTTTATTACATGAGAGAAACCTATTTGATTACACCCCAAAAATAAACACACGATACAGCAATTGACACAAAAGTGTGTTGACAAATTTGTTGACAAACACCATGCTGATTACTAATATCTTAGTGATGAACTTATTTATAAAAATGGTGTTGGTATTCTTTATAACCCTTACAAAATAGAAAATGAAAAACATGTTCAAACTTTTCTTCGTATTGGTATTTATTTATGTCAATACATTTGCAATGCAGGCAAAAGCACAAGATAATAATAAATACTTGCCTCTTTCCTCCAAATCTGACGAAGCCATTAACGATTTTCGTCAGGCACTCATGCGGTTGCATAATGCCGATATGACCAATTATAAGCTACTTATGGATAAGGCCCTGGCTGCCGATCCAACATTCTTTATGGCAAATGCTAATTGGGCACTTCAACTTATTCCCGGTAAGGACCAAACAAAAGCCGATGCTCAAATTGACAAAACACTGGCACTTCCGCAAACCGGATTAACACCTGCCGAACAGATTGTTCGCAGTATGATAGTAAAACTGAAGGATAATCGCAAAGCAGATTTAAAGCCTGAACTTACGCAACTCACTACTAAATATCCTGATGTTCGTAGTGCTTTTGTGCTTGCAGCAGATGTTTCCAGATTTATAATGAATGATGGTGAAACAGCATTTAACTACTTACAAAAAGTCACTGAACTGGATCCTAATTTTGGCCCTGCCTATAATTTAATAGGATACTATTATATGGACAAGAAGCAAATGGATAAAGCAAAGGAAGCTTTTGATAAGTACATGGCATTATCTCCCAATGAAGCAAATGCCTATGACAGTATGGGTGAATTTTATATGAACAGTGGTAACTTTGATAAGTCAGCCGAATTATACGATAAAGC
>JBLMZZ010000045.1:0-9502 GCA_050259095.1 Omnitrophica WOR_2 bacterium
ATCAGTATCCTCATACCCGGTTTTATGGTTTGATTAATACATTTCTTTTTCTATCAATGAAAAAGAACCAAGTATATAATTGCCAGCACTTTACATTTAACTCTAAAATTTTTAGTTTTTATAAAATAAAAAATTTCCTAATTTTAGAATTCTGCTATTATGATTCTGAATATCAATATTATACGATTTATTTTTCTGAAGGAAAATCTGATTTGTCGTTTTTCTTTATAACGCTTTGATTGTATTTCTTTTATAAAGATTTTGATCAAGCTTAACCTCCTGAGAATTGAATATTTTTCTCATGTGCCGGCTATATCCTTTAAGCACTTTATATTTCATCAGATCCTTTTAATAAATCGGGCCTTCTCTTTTTAGTTCGCTCAACCGCTTGCTCATAATTCCATTTCTTTATTTCTTTTTCATTACCTGACAGAAGTACATCCGGCACTTTTATCCCATTGTAATCTGCCGGTCGGGTATAAACAGGAGGACTAAGCAATCCATCCTGAAATGAATCAGATAAAGCTGAAGTTTCATCATTCAACACTCCGGGTATCAACCGTACAATACTGTCAGCTACAACAGCAGCTGCCAGTTCGCCTCCCGACAATACATAATCACCAATGGAGATTTCACGTGTTATGTACTGTTCTCTGATCCTTTCATCAATACCTTTATAATGACCGCACAAAAGAATAATATTACCTTTCATACTCAGTTGATTGGCAATACTCTGATTAAACAGTTCCCCGTCAGGTGTCATATAGATAATTTCATCGTAATCCCGCTCACCTTTAAGCTTTTCTATACAATCAGCAATTGGCTGAATCATCATTACCATCCCTGACGTTCCACCAAATGGATAATCATCTACATTTTTATGCTTGTTGTTACTAAAGTCCCTCACATTGTGAATATGTATGTCAACCAGACTTTTCTTTATAGCTCGCTTTATTATTGAGTGGCTGAATGGTCCTTCAAACATTTCGGGGAATATGGTGAGTATGTCAAGTCGCATGCTTAAATATAATTTCACGGCAAAGGTACCGCATTTGTTATTTACTTTGCAATGTCGTTGATGCCTGTGAACTGTTCAATCGACAATCACATAACAGGCAGATTACATGTTCAGGGATAAGTAAATAACTCATTTTATAGGTTGATAGCAAAAATAAAAGTTGATTGGTTTATTCCTGCGCTGTTATGTGCAATCTTCCTTGCCTGGTTATGGCCCGAAGGTGGCATAGGTAAAGGTCCTTTCTCCGTAAAGTCTCTTTCAGGAATCGGGGTGTCAATTATCTTTTTATTGTATGGTTTCCGGTTAAACTTTAAAACAATTATCATGAGTATGTCGAACTGGCGATTGCATATGCTGGTTCAATCGGCTACCTTTCTTATATTCCCGGTTATCGCCTTAATAGGAAGATATACTATTGGAAATGACGGCTATCTGTGGCAGGGAATCATTTTTCTCAGTATTATGCCTTCAACAGTTTCATCAGCAGCAGTGCTTGTTTCACTGGCAAATGGTAATATCCCTGCAGCATTGTTTAACAGTAGTCTTTCAAGCATTATAGGTATTATTTTACCACCCTTCTTATTTGGTATTATCTACGGTGCATCTTCAGGTGGAAGCTTTGATCCGGGACAAGTGTTTATTAAATTGACACTTCAAATCCTGCTTCCAATTGTTGTTGGTGTCCTTCTTAACCCGGTTTTAGGCAAAGCAGCCATTAAATACCGCAGTTTTACCAGGTATTTTGATCAAACTGTGATCTTGTCTATTGTGTACTATTCATTTTCAAACTCCTTCTTCATCAATCAGTTTGAGGGACTGAAAATAGTAGATGTAGTGATTTTGGTAGCAGTTCTATTTTTGCTTTTTGTTTTGGTAAACAGCTCAATCTATGTTATATCAAGAAGGATCAAACTTGAAAAAGCCGATCTCATTACTGCTCTATTTTGTGGTAGTACCAAATCACTGGTTCATGGAAGTACGATGGGAAGGCTCATGTTTGCAACCAATCCTGCTGTTGGGGTAATAATTCTACCCTTATTGATCTATCATTCAATGCAACTGATGTTATCAAGCATTATGGTTAACTATTTTAACCGAAATACTAAGCAAGCTCAGTAGCTAGTATTACAATTCAACAATAACTTTTCCCTGCTGATTACCACTAAGCATTTTCATTAACTCATCAGGGCACTGCTCTAATGTTATTTTTCGTGCAATTGAATTTAGATTTTCAGGTTTGAGTCTTGATGTGATAAGGTTCCATATTTCAAGTCTTCTCATCATTGGTGTTTCTGCCGAAGCAATTCCTATAAGCCTTACTGCTCTTAAAATAAATGGAAATACCGAAACATCAATGGTATTTGAAGCTATCATTCCGCAATTCGTAATAATACCTCTTTCTTTGGTAGATCTGATTGCTGTTGATAGCATATTTCCACCAACGGTATCTAATACTGCTGACCACCGGGCTTTAAGTAAGGGTCTGCCTGTTTGATCATCTGCTTCCTGCCGATTGATTATTCTGGTGGCACCAAGTTCTTTCAGCCATTCAACTGCTGATTCTTTACCGGTAACAGCACAAACACTGAAGCCACATTTTGCAAGCATCGCAACGGCAATGGAACCAACAGCACCGGTTGCTCCGGTTACAAGTACCTCGCCATCTTCCGGATTTAAACCATGCTGTAGGAACTCAAAGATTCCACTGGCAGCAGTAAAACCTGATGTTCCAATAATCATACTTTCTTCAAGTGAAAGATCAACAGGTCTTTTAACAATCCATGACGCCGGAACTCTTATATATTCGGCTAATCCACCACTGGTATTCATACCCAGATCATAGCCGGTAACAATTACTTCATCACCTTCCTTAAAGTCAGGTACTGATGAATGTGCTACTATTCCCGAAGCATCAATACCCGGAGTATGCGGATACTTTTTTGTAATCCCTTTATTCCCGGTAGCTGAAAGTGCATCTTTATAATTCAGACCTGAATATTTAACTCTGATTAGAACTTCATTTTCCGGTAAGTCATTGATGCTCTTTTCACCGGTTCGCATAGTAAATTTACCATCCAATTGTTCTTCAACAATTATAGCTTTGAATGAATCTGCCATAGTATTATTTATAATTTTGCACTACATTTAATGATACAAAGATGAGAAGTTATTCATCTCATTTATGAACAGTCGCGAATCAAATTAGACGAAAGATATTATAGTAACATAAAATAAACGATAATGGGATTGAAATTTATCACAGCTGAAGAAGCAGCCGAATATATTAAGAACGATGATGTTCTTGGTTTTAGCGGCTTTACACCTGCAGGATCTGTTAAAGCTATACCGGTAGCTATTGGTAATAAGGCAAAAAAGGAACATGCTGAAGGCCGTCCTTTCAAAGTAGGGGTTATAACAGGTGCATCAACAGGTGATTCTCTCGACGGGTCTCTGGCAAGAGCTGAAGCTGTTAAATTCAGGACACCCTATCAATCTAATCCCGATCTTCGTAACCTCATCAATGCAGGTAAAGCTGATTATTTTGATTCTCATTTATCGGTTGTTGGCCAGAATATCAGGTACGGTTTTCTTGGTAAAATAAACTGGGGTATTATCGAAGCCTGTGATGTGACCGAGCAAGGTGAAATTGTATTAACCACAGGAGTTGGTATATCGCCAACTATATGCCAGGTTGCTGATAAGATAATTATTGAACTTAATTCATACCATCCCAAGCAACTACGTGGCATTCACGATATTATTATCGTTGCTGATCCTCCCAACAGACGGGAAATACCAATTTATAAACCATCTGACAGGGTAGGGCAGGAGATAATTAAAGTTGATCCTTCAAAGATTGTTGGTATTGTTACAACTAACGCTCCCGATGAGGTAGGCGGCTTTGCCGATACAGATGCTGTAACAGAAAAGATTGGCAATAATGTAGCTGAGTTTCTTTCAAAGGAATTAAAGTTAGGCAGAATTCCATCGTCCTTTCTGCCATTGCAGTCAGGTGTTGGTAATATTGCCAATGCCGTTCTTGGTGCCCTTGGCAAGCATAAAGGTATTCCTGATTTTCAGATGTACACAGAAGTTATTCAGGACAGTGTAATCGATCTTATTGCTGATGGCAGGGTAACTTTTGCAAGTGGATGTTCACTAACGGTATCGCGTGATAAACTTAAAAAAGTATACGATAATCTGAAATACTATCATGAAAGGATAGTATTAAGACCACAGGAAATATCTAATAGTCCGGAAGTTGCACGCCGTATAGGAATCATCTCTATCAACACAGCTCTTGAATGTGATCTTTTTGGGAACGTTAACAGCACCAATGTGATGGGTCGTAAGATGATGAATGGAATTGGAGGATCGGGTGATTTTACCCGTAATGCATATATCTCAATCTTTACCTGTCCTTCAGTTGCAAAAGGTGGTAAGATTAGTGCCTTTGTTCCAATGGTTTCTCACACAGATCATAGCGAACATTCCGTTCAGATTATCATTACCGAGCAGGGAATTGCCGATCTCCGGTCTAAATCTCCTAAAGCGAAGATGGCGGAAATTATCAACAATTGTGTGCATCCTGACTACAGGCAAGCGCTTAGTGATTATGCTCACCTTGCCGGTGATACACATACTCCGTGTACTCTTTCTGCTGCATTTGGTATGCACCTGGAATTTGAGAAATCAGGCGACATGAGAAATGTAAATTGGGGTGATTGTTTCAGGAGGTAATGATTAAGCTATTGATTGTTAGCGTAATTTTGCAGTTTGATAAATCTCAAATTAATGGATAATTCCAACGAAAATCCGGTTACTTACTATGCTCCTGCTGAAATAGCACCACTTTCTCAGATTGAGACTTCATACCATGCTTTAAAGAATAACCCTCTTCTAAGAATGTTTCAGGAAGCCATGCCCGATCTGGCAATGATAATAAACTCTAACCGGCAGTTGGTTTACGCTAATTCAAATCTTATTAAATTCCTTGATATTGAAGATGTTCAAGTCCCTTTAGGTAAAAGATTAGGCAATTTGTTGAGTTGTATTCATTCAGATGAGCAACCATCAGGTTGTGGCACAACCAAAGCCTGCAGGTTCTGCGGAGTAGTGAATGCAATTATTGAGAGCCAGCAAACAAATAAACCTGTCATTAAAGAAGCACGGATAACTGCATTTATAGATGATGAAGTATCTTCTTATGACCTTAAAGTTAAAGCCAGTCCCCTTATTTTCAAAGAGGAAGATTATACTATAATCTCAATTAATGATATCAGCGACAGGAAAAGGAGAGCCATTCTGGAAACATCTTACATAAATGAGATGTATGGAACAGCCTCTGAACTCAAAGAAGTAGTTTCTTCTATCAAAAAGGAAGAGCTTAATAGTGATGCCCGTTCTCTTGTTGAAAATGCCGAAAAGGTAAATTATGAATTAATGAGTGACCTGTTAGCTCAGAAAATGCTAAGTGAAGCTGAAGAAGGAACGTTAACTACAAAACTCAGCATAACCAGTTCTTTAAACATACTAAGAGAACTTGATCATTTTTTTGCTACGAACGAAGTTGCAGCAGAGAAGAGACTGTTTATAGATCCTTTTTCACATAATATACGTTTTCAAACTGATGTAACGGTACTCAAACGTGCGTTGATTAATATAATCACCAATGCTTACGAAGCAGTAACGCCTGATATGCTTATCAAAGTCAGCGTAAAACTGAATGATACAACCGTTAAATTTTCTGTATTCAGTCCCGTTGAATTGACTGAGGAAGCTAAACATCAAATGTTTCAGAGATCATTCTCAACTAAAGCAGCCAACAGGGGTATAGGAACATATACCGCACGTTTACTTACTACTAAATATCTTAAGGGTAAACTCTATTTTACTTCTGATAAAAAAGGAACTTCTTTCTTTATCGAAGTGCCCTTACATCTTGACTAGTTTTCTAATCAAAGAAATAAGCTGTTCAGCATCAATAGGTTTTGATATAAACTCTTCACAACCTGCATCTTTAAAGACTTGTTTATCACCCGGCATTGCAAAAGCCGAATTGGCAATGATTGGTAAATCCGGCCTTTTTGATTTTATTATTCTTGCTGCTTCAATGCCATTCATTACAGGCATCTTTATATCCATCAGAATGATGTCGATATTAGGATTTGAATCTACTAATTCAACGGCTTCTTTTCCATTTGTAGCTCTGATGGAATTGATACCATATTCGTTCAGTATTCTTTCAATTACTCTGAATCCGGTATCTTCATCTTCAGCGACAAGAATCTTTATCCCGGTCAATTTTACTTTAGTTTTTTCTGATTGATTTACCATGATTTCATCCATTGCTACAAGCTTTATATTAAGTTCAGCTGATAAGGTTGTATAACATTTCTATTTCTTCCTTCCAAATAGTTTCATCAGGAGTCTCAAGTATAATAGGAATATCGTCAAAGCGCGCATCATTTAATATTCTTCTGAATACTTCAATGCCTAGTAACCCTTTCCCAATATTTTCATGGCGATCAACATGACTTCCCAGTTCTTTCTTGGTGTCATTCAAATGTATTCCTTTAAGATATTGCTGACCAACTATTTCATCAAATAGTCTAAAAGCTTCTTTATAACCATCAGGTGTCAGAATATCATAACCAGCCGAATAGGCATGACAAGTGTCTATACAAACTCCAACACGATTCTTATCTTCAACATGATCAATAATGTATTTAAGATGCTCAAACTCAAAGCCAAGGTTACTACCTTGTCCTGCGGTATTCTCAATTACTGCAGTGACTCCTTTAGTTGATTCAAGCGCCATATTTATTGATTGAGCAATGTTGAGCAAACATTCCTCTTTTGTAATAAGTCCTAAGCTGGCACCAGGATGAAAATTTAACATACCAACCCCAAGTTGTTGGCACCGATGCATTTCATCAATGAAAGCATTTCTTGATTTTTGAAGTTCATCCCTGCCCGGGTGGCCAAGATTAATCAAATAACTATCATGAGGCATAATGTGCTTCATGCTGAAACCATATTTCTCACAATTTTCCTTGAAAGCTTCAATCTTTTCTGGTGCCAAAGGAGCTGAATTCCATTGTCTTTGATTCTTTGTAAAGAAAGCAAATGCCTTTGCCCCAATCGCACTTGCATTAATTGGAGCATTATCAACTCCTCCTGCAGCACTAACATGTGCACCGATATATTTCATATTAAAAAAATTGTGAGTTTTTATTGTATAAAAATAAGCATTTCTTGAAACCCTATTAAAGTATCATGCTAAATTAAACCGATTAAATTATCTTTGGTTGTAAATTTTCAAATATGATCTATTGCCTGGGGGAATCCTTGTATGATATCGTATTCAGTCACAATCAGCCTTCCTGGGCTGTTGCAGGTGGGGGAATGTTAAATGCCGCTGTTTCACTTGGCCATGTAGGTGCTGAAGTTCAACTTATCACCGAATGTGGAAACGATAAAATTGGAAGCCTTATCATTGATTTTTTAAGGAGCAATTTTGTAGGTACTGATTTTATTAAAGTCAGTGACAATAATTCTTCATTGGCTCTGGCCTTTCTTGATGAAAACGGCAATGCAACTTACCAGTTTTATAAGGATTATTCTGCAGAAGCTCCACTCTTTGATATACCTGTTTTTAATCCTGGAGATATATTAATGTTTGGCTCTCTTTATTCCATAGAACTAAGGAACCGGACAAATATTCATCATTTAACTTCACAAGCCCGAAGGGGAGGGGCAACAGTGATTTACGATCCTAACTTCCGACCATCAAATGCACACAGGGTTAATGAAGTAATGCCTTTTATAAAAGAAAATATTGCAAGTGCTGATATAGTAAGGGCTTCTGATGAAGATTTCAGGATTATTACCGGTCATGACTCACATGAAGATATCTTCAGCTTTGTGAAAGATAATGGTGCTGAAATACTCATTCTTACTTTAAATGCACAGGGAGCTAAATTATTTACTAATGATGAAATTAAAAGCTTTGAGGCCGTTGCAACAGATGTTGTAAGTACAATTGGTGCAGGGGATTCTTTCAATGCCGGGATTGCTTATGAAATTCAGAAGCTTAATAGAAAACCGATTGATGCAAAGGATTGGCAGATAGTAATGAGTACCGGCCTCAACTTTGCAGCTGAGGTTTGTGGGCTTAGAGAAAACTATATCCGTAAGAGATAAAATGATGCATTTTCTTTGCAATTTCGGAATCCAATTCCGAAATTGTATTATATTTGTAGAGCAAGTACCAATTATTTATGATAAAACGAAGTGCTGAAGAAGAACTAAAAGCATTATCAATACAGTTTAAAGCTGTTGCGCTCACAGGTCCCAGACAGTCAGGAAAGACAACACTTGTTAAAAAAACGTTTCCCGACAAGGCATATGTTAGTTTGGAGAACCCTGATATGAGGTCTTACGCAATCAATGACCCGAGAGGGTTTCTTAGTAATTACCCTAATGGTGCCATTCTTGATGAAGTACAACGAACACCTGCATTGTTTTCATACTTACAGCAAGTGTTGGATGAGTCAAATCAGAATGGACTATTTATCCTTACAGGTTCAAATAACTTTTTATTACAGGAAAGTATTTCACAAAGTCTGGCAGGGAGGATTGGGTATCTTACCTTACTTCCTTTATCGTTGAAGGAAATTGGTGGACTAGAGGGCAACATAAATCAATTAATTTTTAAAGGTGGTTATCCTGTTTTATATGCAAGCAATACTGATCCGGCTAAATGGTTTCGTAATTATATTGCTACATACATTGAAAGGGATGTCAGACAACTTAAAAATATTGTTGATCTAACAATCTTTGAACGTTTCATCCGTCTATGCGCAGGAAGAACCGGTCAATTACTAAACATGAATAGTCTCTCGCTTGAAACAGGTGTGGACCAGAAAACAGTTGCTTCATGGCTGAGTGTGTTAGAAACAAGTTTTATCCTTTTTAGACTGCAACCTTATTATAAAAGCTATAATAAACGGATTATAAAGATGCCGAAATTATATTTTTACGACACAGGTCTTGCAGCAGCCTTGCTTGGTTTTGATGAGGCTGGTATGCTCGAGATGCATCCCTTTAAAGGTAGCTTATTTGAAAATCTTGTGGTGACTGAATTTCTGAAACAAAGATTTAACAAGGGACTTTCAAATAATGTCTATTTCTGGAGAGACAGTACCGGTAATGAAATAGATCTTATTATTGATAAAGGACAAAGTCTGTTACCAATTGAAATAAAATCAGGTATGACAGTTACAACTGATTACTTTAAAGGTTTGAACTTTTGGAACAAATTAACCGGTAGTCAAGATGGCATTGTTATTTATGCAGGCGATTCTCAACAAACAAGAAGCAATGGCATTAAAGTTATTCCATTGAAAGATATGGATAGTATTGTGCCTTATTGAATCTTCCGAACGACCACCTTGAACTACCTTAGAACATTTATTTCAA
>JBLMZZ010000046.1:0-3390 GCA_050259095.1 Omnitrophica WOR_2 bacterium
ATCCCCGATAACAATGAAAATGCTTCATTGATAAAAACATACAGCAATCTGGCCAGTCTGTATAATTCAATGAATGACAGGATCAAGGCAGATGTGTATTATGTGAAAGCTCTAAATATGGCCGAAAAGATTCTTGGCCCTGAGCATCCCGAAACAGCTCTCCTATATACAAGATACGGTTATTTTTTACTTTTTGATCCGGTTAAAAATGATGAGATTAATTACTTTAATAAAGCCCTTGCTATAAGCCTGAAACATTATGGCAATAAGAGTCGGGAAGTTTCAAATATCTATACTAATATTGGTAATTATTACTTTATACATAACGAAACACGCAAGTCACTTAACTTTTATCAGAAAGCCATAATAGCGATAGTTAAGAATTTCAACAGTCAGAATGTATATTCTAATCCTGAAATAAAAGATGCTGAACCTGAATTGTATCTGGTAAATGCGCTTAATGGAAAAGCGGAAGCACTTGCAGTAATGGGAGGAAGCAAGAACTTGATTCAGAGTCTAAACACTTACAAACTGGCGGTAAAAGTAATTGACAAAGCAAGGACAGCTTTTCAGGATGAAGAAAGCAAGCTTATGATTGCCGATGTTTCAAAATCAACCTTTCAAAAGACAGTAGGTATTGCCTCTGAACTATACAAAACTACCAAAGATTTAAAATATCTGTCAGATGCATTTGAATACTGTGATAAGAGTAAATCGGCAGTACTGATTAGCTCAATGCAAGATATGGAAGCTCAACACTTTGGTAAGATTCCTAATGAAATTCTGGGTCTTGAAAAGCAGCTAAAGCTCAATATCAGCACATTCAGAAGATTTATTTATGAGGAGAAGCAAAAAGCTGAACCTGATATTAAAAAGATTAATGGCTGGGAATCACGAGTCTTTGAATTCACAGTAAGATATGACAGTCTAACGGTTGTACTTGAGAACAAATATCCTGAATATTTTAAATTCAAGTACTCTGAACCTGTTGTGAGCATGGATAAGATTCAACATTCACTTGAAAGTGATAATCTGTTGATAGAATACATGCTAAGCGATTCGGTGCTTTACACTTTTGCCATTAATAACAAGACATTCAAGTTATATACACAACCCATTGATTCTTCATTCTATCATGATATAAGGTCAATTGTTTCGGCAACGAATAACAATTCCATGTTTAATGCGAATGAGAAGGATTTTATTAGTTATGGGAAAGCGGCCTCTCATCTATACAATAAACTGGTGAAGCCTGTATCGAAAGACTTTAAAGAAAAGAGATTTATTATTATACCTGATGGTGAAATAAGCTATATTTCATTTGATCTTCTACTTACCGGTATGCCTGATACTTCATTCATGGATTTTCGCAAATTACCCTATTTAATCCGTGATAAAGTAATTAGTTACAGTACCTCGGCAATACTTCAGTTCTCAGGTTTCAGGCAACATGAACGAAAACCGATAAGGAATATTCTTGCAATGGCACCCGGTTATGAAAATCTTACGGATACTACTAAAACCGCTTTCACCGATGAGAATGGTAATAAGCTTTATTTGTTACCAATTCCTGGTGTGGAAAAAGAAATGCAAGGCATAAAGAACAGCATGTTCGCGAAGAAAATTACCGGATCATCAGCAACTGAGCAGAGATTTAAAGAAGAGGTAGGTAAATACAATATTCTTCATCTGGCAATGCATTCTATCATCAATAACAATCAGCCAATGTTATCAAAACTGGTATTTTATCAAAATAATGATACCGTTGAAGATGGCATGCTAAATACTTATGAGTTGTTTAGTATGGACCTCAATGCAGGACTTGCTGTGCTGAGTGCATGTAATACCGGTTCGGGTAAATTACTTAAAGGTGAAGGTGTAATGAACCTTGCCAGAGGATTTATTTACGCTGGCGTGCCATGTATTGTAATGACAATGTGGTCAGTTGATGATGAATCGAGCGCCAGGATTGTAAAGAAATTCTATGAATACCTTGAAGACGGAATGCCTAAAGATGAAGCACTGCGCCAAGCTAAACTTGACTTGTTGAATGAAGGAGATCCATTAAGATCACATCCCTTTTACTGGGCAGCGTATGTAAATATCGGTGACAATAGTCCAATGCATTTCCGCAGTGTGTTCTTCACATACTCCTTATATATAATATGTACATTGTTGGTGCTTGGGTCAATTGCTTTTATAATTAAAAAGAAGAAGACTAAATCGTCGAAAATAAAGCAACTGGCTTGATTTTTGCGCAACATATCTCTGAATAACAACCACTTAAACTGAACTAATTATAAATGATATATCCTGCAAACTTTGAAGTAAAATCGGGTTTTGCTACTATTCGCTCATTATTGCACCAGCAGTGTCTGGTCAATTATTCACATGAATTAGTCGATTCAATATCTTATACTTCTAACTTTAATCAACTTAATAAACTTCTCGGTCAAGTAGCCGAAATGAAGTATATACTGCAGTTTGTTGCCGGATTCCCACAGCAAGACTACTATGATCTTACTTCTGAATTAATAAGGATAAGAGTGAGGGGTACTTATCTTGAATCCTCCACCCTACCCGAGTTAAAGCTTTCACTCGAGGCAATTACAGCCATCATTACGTTTATTAGCAATCTTGAACCAGGTAAGTTTAATGAAATACGGAATCTTTTACCGATAGGTAAACCTGAAAAGTATATCATTGACAGGATCAATAAAATAGTAGATGAAAAGGGTGACATACGAGATCATGCTAGTGAAAAGCTCTCAGTTATCCGAAAAGAAATTAAGAGCAGGACTTCATCTATTGACAGGCGCATAAATCAAATACTCGGGCAAGCAAGAAAAGATAACCTGGTAAATGACGACACCGAACTTACCATAAGGAATGGCCGGTTGGTAATTCCATTACCCGCAGGAAATAAAAGAAAGCTCAAAGGTTATGTGCACGACACTTCGGCAACCGGACAAACAGTATTTATTGAACCAGCAGAAGTATTTGAAATTAATAACGATATACAGAATTTAAGAGTTGAGGAGAAGCAGGAAATAATTAATATTCTTACTGAATTCACTGATTTCATCAGGGGATATGTTGATGAACTTCTTGTGTATTACCGTTTTCTGGGTGAAATAGATTTTATTCGCGCTAAAGCGTTACTGGCAATTGATTTTCAAGCTACAAAACCTGAATTGATTAATGCGCCGCGAATTGAATGGCGTAATGCAGTGCATCCTATACTTCATAAGACGCTCCAGAAACAGGGCAAATCAATTGTGGCACAAGATATAAGTCTCGACAACAACGAGCGTATTATGGTCATCAGTGGTCCAAATGCAGGGGGTAAATCAGTTACCCTTAAAACAATTGCATTGTTACAGTATATGC
>JBLMZZ010000047.1:0-4938 GCA_050259095.1 Omnitrophica WOR_2 bacterium
TAGCATGGGTACTCCGATTTGGCTTATTTGGATTAGGCAACCCTGCCGATGGCTTATGGATGATAATACTCTCATGCATTATATATGGTATGGCTTTTGACTTCTTCAATATTTCAGGATCCTTGTATGTTGAAACACAAAGTAATCCAAGCATCCGCGCAAGCGCACAAGGTTTGTTTATGATGATGACAAATGGTTTTGGTGCCTTCTTTGGCAGTTATTTAAGCGGATTAATGATTGATAGATTCTATCTTCTACCCGATGGTTCAAAAGACTGGCCCGGTATATGGTTTTCTTTCACCATCTATGCTCTTATAATTACCGTAATGTTTGCTGTTCTTTTCAGACATAAACATAACGCTGCTGATTTTAAATAAAGACCGCTACTTATTTATCAATTAGTTTGTTAAATCAGTTAGTACCTGGAGTAAGTAATCCTTAAAAAAGGATTATCTTAGCAGGTATATCTTAATTTAACAACAGAATCTATGGAGAAAAAGTACTTTTTACTTTTTCTGTCATGTTTTTGCAGCTATTTTCTATTTGCTCAGGGAGCATACAGAGAAAGATCAACCAAGAATGATTCAATACCAGTTGCAGGCATCATACCTGATCTAACTGACTCTGCTTTACTTGATTTGGTGCAGCGACAAACCTTTCGATTCTTCTGGCATTATGCACACCCAGTCAGTGGTCTCGCAAGAGAAAGAAGCAACACAGTCAATGCTGAATATTACTGGGATTACATTAACGAAGCAAATGACGAACCTAACTTCAGCAAATCAAAATTTGGTCCTGATGCCTGTGCTATAGGAGGAACCGGTTTTGGTATTATGGGTACAATTGTTGCCGTAGAACATGGCTGGATCAATAGAGATACTGTTGTTAAAAGATTAGTCAAGATAGTTGACTTTCTGGCAAATGCAGATTGCTATCATGGAATATATCCTCATTTTATGGATGGAAGAACCGGTAAAACTATAAAGTTTGACCGTTTGGATGATGGTGCTGATCTAGTTGAAACATCATACCTGTTGATGGGATTGCTTTGCGCCAGGGAGTACTTTAAAGATTCTGTACCTATTGAAGAGTATCTGCGTAACAGGATCACCAGAATGTGGGATGTAGCCAATTGGAACTGGCATACTAATGGTCAGAACAAGCTTTTCTGGCATTGGAGCCCTAACAATGATTTCGATATGAACTTCCCTATTTGGGGATATAATGAATGCCTGATTACGTACATTATGGCTGCCTCGTCTGCTAATCATCCTATTGCAAAGAGCGTTTATGAAGGAACATGGACTGGAAGTCAAGGTTTTAAAAATGGGAATACATACTATGGTATAAAACTTCCATTAGGAAACTACGACAGGGGAGGGCCATTGTTCTTTGAACATTACACTTTCATGGGTATTGATCCTAATGGCCTTATTGATTCAAAAGGTATTGATTACTCTGAACAAGTGCGCAATCACACTCTTATCAACAGAGAGTATTGTATTAGAAATCCTAAAGGTTACAAAGGTTATGGAGCTAACTGCTGGGGACTTACTGCCGGCGACAGTTATAAGGGATATGTAGCTCACTGTCCGGAAGTTGATTTAGGAGTAATTCAACCAACAGCAGCACTCTCATCATTCCCGTACACACCGGAATACTCCATGCAGGTGCTCCGACATCTTTATTATGATTTAGGTGAAAAATTATGGACAGAGTATGGTTTTGTTGATGGATTTAGTGAATCGCACAACTGGTATGCTTCAAGCCACCTGGCAATTGATCAGGGGCCAATTATTGTGATGATCGAAAATTACCGTAGTGGATTATTATGGAAGCTTTTCATGAATATTCCTGATGTGCAGACTGGATTGAAAAGACTTGGCTTTAAAAGTAAATGGATGCTTTGAGAAACAATACACTTATTCTGTAAGCCGCATTAGAATTATTGTATCATTATATTTAGATATCACCGTACCAATCGGAATATTTTTACATAACTTTAAAGCGATAAAAGTTAGAAACTAACACTTTAAAGTATGAAAAGACAAATTACGCTAATTTCACTCATTTTCTACCTGTTGTTGATGTTTCCTTTAATTAGCTCAACACAGGAATCTATTAGCACCAGGGGTTGGGCTATTGCTGCTTCCTATTCAATTCCCGGTAAAGCATCAGGATTGGCATGGGATGGTACCTATATTTATTTCGGAATTTATGGGGCCAACGGAAGCAGCATCTATAAATTCAATCCGGCAACCGGTACAAATGTTCTTCAGTGCAACGGGCCTTTTACCAATTCGTATGGAATGACTTACAAATCACCAAACCTGATAACTGTTTTTCAGCCTTCCTCATCCTCTCAACCATCAACTACATTAGAGTTCACGATGGCGGGAGCTACAGTTTCCACAATACAATTGCCTGATCATTACATGTCGGGTGTTGCATATGATAACGGTGATTGGTGGGTTTGTACATACTATCCCGACCCGGGAATTATCTATAAAGTCAGTGCAACCGGAGCAATATTGTCACAGTTTACTGCACCAAATACTCAGCCATGGGATATCTGCAAGCAGGGTAATGACTTATGGATTGCCGATTATTATGGCAACATGCTCTATAAAGTTAATACTACAGGTACAGTTCTCGAAAGTCATGCATCGGCAGGTACCAACCCTTCTGGTGTGGTTTTCGATGGCACTTACCTATGGTATTGTGACGGTGCTTATGGAGCAGGTAGCACTTTATACAAAGTTGACTTAACAGGAGCGGGCACTCCGGTAATTAATGTACCGGTTACTACTCATGATTATGGACCAGTTGCTATTGGTGAATCTTTAACATGGAATTGTCAGGTTCAAAATACAGGTAATGCAAATCTTTCAATCACTGAAATTGAAATACCTGCAGGTCAACCAATCAGCACTACTTTTAATACACCATACACAATTACTCCGGGTAACAGCGCATCAATTCCTTTTACTTATTCACCGGTAAATTCTATTCCACTTGATGTAAATGTAAAGATCCATTCAAATGATCCGATACATTCACAGGTAAATGTGAATCTAACAGGCGATGGAGTTTATCAGGGCCCTCATCTTGTTCTTCCTGCAACAGGGCATGATTTCGGGACAAGAAGAGCAGGAGCTAATTCAAAATGGTACTTGCCTGTTTCAAATGATGGGAGTCAGAGTGTTATTATCAACAATCTTACTTTAAATGATGAGCACTTCTATATTGATGAATCACTGACACTTCCGCTTATTGTTGGAACACTGCAAACAGTCGAAATTCCTGTATGGTTTCATCCTACTGCCGAAGATCAATATTCAGCAATGCTGTCTATATTCTCAAATGCTACGAGTCAGGGAACATTATATTATGACTTCAATGGAGCTGGTGAAGTAGCTTATTACCCAATCGGTACTCCACTCTGGACTTATAATATAAATGCTGGTTTAGACAACAGTCCCAAATCAATACTCCCATTTGATGATGTTACCGGAGATAGCATAAAGGATATCATCGTCAGTTCTGAAGATTATTTTATCCGTTGCTTTAATGGTAATGCTTCTGTTACGGGTGATGTGATTTGGGAGTATCATATTAATGCAGGCTATGTTTACCAACAGAATGGTGTTTCGGTAATAGATGACATTAACGGAGATGGCTTCAAAGACATTATTGCGGGTACTACCGGAGGTGATAAATCAATTGTAGCTATATCGGGCAAGACCGGGCAACAGTTGTGGAAACATCAAACGCAGGAGTACGGCACAGGTGGCTGGGTATATCAGGTTGATAGCAAGTATGATTATAATGATGATGGTTTCCCTGATGTGCTTGCTGCTGTTGGTGACGATGGCAATGGCACAGGTCCTAAGCGTGTCTATTGCCTGAATGGATTAAACGGTGTATCTATCTGGCAAAGAATGACTGGAGGAGCTGCTTTCTCTGTTATTGGAGTCAGTGATTTCACCGGCGATTCCAAGCCTGATGTTGTTGCAGGAGCCACTAATGAAGCCGAAACCGTTGGATGGGTGTATGGTATTGATGGCGCTACCGGTCTTCAGAGATGGTCGTATTCAACAACAGGTTCATCCGTTTGGGGACTCATGCAAATAGATGACATTACTTCTGACGGAAAGGCTGATGTTGCTGTAGGTGATTTTAATGGTAACATTATTTTCCTGAATGCAGCCACTGGTGCTAAAGTCAGTCAGAAAAACATTGGGCCTTATCTGATTCTTCGATTAGTTGATATTGGCGACATTAATAAAAATGGTTATCGTGATATTTTAGTGGCACATAGCGGAACAAGTGGATTAGTCATTGATGGAAGTACCTGTACTTATATATGGACACGTCCTCTATCGGATAAATCATGGTGCGTTGCAAGTATTGGCGACATAACATGGGACGGTTATAATGACGCTATCATTGGCACTCTTTATCAGGATAATAACGCATATTTTCTTGATGGGACTGATGGTCAAATCCTTAATTCTTATCCTGCTTATGCACCTGTTGATGCGCTTAATGGTATTCCTGATATCACCGGCGATAACTCAATGGAAATGTTGTTTGGCGACAGAGAAGGATTACTCACTTGCTTATCGGGAGGGTTTGACAGCACAACTATTGCTGTGAAATACATAGATCCCGAAGTATTTAACTTTGTAATCTATCCGAATCCAAATAAAGGACACTTTATAGTAAGGGTTAATACCATTGAGAAAATCAAAGCTGACTTCACAGTACTTGATATGCAGGGAAGAATTATCTATAAATCAACCGGTAACTACTTTGATAAAGGAATCAGTTCATTAGAATTCGATTTAATCAAGAATGTAAAACCCGGTATTTATTTCCTTGAAGCTAAAACACTAAAAGGCTCTCACCAGGAAAAATTGATAATCGGTAATTAGA
>JBLMZZ010000048.1:0-7831 GCA_050259095.1 Omnitrophica WOR_2 bacterium
GTCAGGGTGGTTGTTTAATAGCAGGGACTGTTCCCGGCGAAATTGCAGGTACTTATACTGATTGTGGCGGTACATTAACTCAGACATGGACATTTACCGATGGATGTGAACGTACAATTACACACACTCAAAACATTACCATAACTCCTGCTCCACAAGCACAGTTTATTAATACTCCTGACGATATTACCATTTCATGTGCTGAAGCTGGTACTTTCATTGCTAGTGACTTGAGTTATACCAATGAAGATCAGGGTGGTTGTTTAATAGCAGGGACTGTTTCTGGTAATATTGCAGGATCATATACTGAGTGTGGTGGTACATTAACACAAACATGGACATTTACCGATGAATGTGAACGCACAATTACACACACTCAGAATATAACTGTCACTCCTGCTCCACAAGCACAGTTTATAAATACTCCTGACGATATTACCATTTCATGTGCTGAAGCTGGTACTTTCACTGCTAGTGACTTGAGTTATACCAATGAAGGTCAGAGTGGTTGTTTAATAGCAGGGACTGTAACCGGCGATATAGCAGGCACTTATACTCAATGTGGTGGTGAGTTAATACAAACATGGACATTTACTGATGAATGTGAACGGACAATTACACACACTCAGACTATCACTGTAATTCCTGCTCCACAAGCTCAGTTTGAAAACATTGAAAATATAAGCATCTCATGTGAAGAGGTACCAAACTTACAACCAATAAATCTTCCTTACAACAATGGTGAAACTACAGGATGCAGTATTTCAGGTGAGGTAACTGGTGTTATTACTGGTGAATACATTGGTTGTAATAGTATTTTTACACAAACATGGAGTTTCACTGATAATTGTGGCAGGACAAGTATTCAAACTCAAACAATCACAGTTATTGATAATACACCTCCAACCTTTACTTTAACTCCTGAAAATCTCGTTGTAGAATGTGATGGAACAGGCAACCAGACTCAATTACAAAGCTGGTTAAATAGTGCTATTGCAATTGATAATTGTAGTGCAACAACAGTTACCAATAACTTTACAGGTCTATCTAACGAATGCGGTTTAACAGGTTCGGCAACTGTTACTTTTACAGCAACAAATGAGTGTGGATTAACAGCCACTGCAACTGCCTCATTCACTATTGAAGATACTCAAGCTCCTTCTTTAAATGAGCCCAATGATATCATTGTTACTTCTAGCGCACAAGAATGTGGAGCTCAAGTTAATATTCCAATTGCTACTGCAACTGATGGTTGTGGTACATCTTCAGTTACCAACAATATAACAGGAACTAATAATGCCAGTGGATTTTATCCTGTTGGAACAAATACAATTATCTGGACTGCAACTGATGAATGCGGTAATACATCCACTGAGCAGACTATCGTAACAGTTCTCGATGATTCAAATCCTGTTATCAATTGTCCAGCTGACATCACAGTCGATGCTGATGAAGGTGTTTGTGAAGCATACATAGATGTTCCACAACCTGAAGTTACTGACAACTGTGAGATTCGTCAAATTACTAACACATATACACATACTGATGATGCTTCAGGAATATACCATGTAGGAACCACAACAGTATGGTGGACAGCAGTTGATTGGTCGGGAAATATTGCTAACTGTTCAATGACTATTACTGTTAATGATACTGAAGATCCAATCATTGATTGTCCGGAAGATATTACTGTAGATGCCAGCGAAGGTGAATGTAGCGCTTTTGTTACAGTACCTGTGCCAGTTACATCCGATAATTGTGGTGTTAGTGGTGTAACCAATAGCTATAATGATATTGAAGACGCATCGGGAATTTATCCTGTTGGCAGTACCAATGTTGTTTGGACAGTAACTGATATGGGCGGTCGCACTGCTACCTGTTCAACAACAATAACAGTAGTCGATAATACCATGCCAGTTATCGAATGTACTGGTGACATAACTGTAAATACTGATCCGGGACTTAATGGTGCAAATCTTGAAATTGATATTCCCGTTGCAAGTGATAATTGTGGTGTAGCATCTCTGGTTAATGATTTTAACAGTACCAATAATGCTTCAGGATTTTATCCAATAGGCATCACAACAGTAACTTGGACAGTTACCGATACATATGGTAATACATCTTCGTGTAGTTTTAATGTCACGGTTACTGATTCTGAGTTACCAACCATTGTATGCCCTGGTGATGTAAATAACTTTACAGATCCATTAACATGTGGGGCTTATGTTGCAATTTCAAAACCGGAAGTCTTTGATAATGTTGGTATCCTGTCAGTTATTAATGATTATAACCAAACTGATGATGCATCTGACGATTATCCTGTTGGTACAACTGAAGTTATATGGTTTGTAACAGATCTAAATGGTAATACAACCACTTGTACAATGACTGTTACCATATCAGATAATGTTGCTCCTGAAGTTGTTTGTCCTGAAGTTGAAGATATTATAGCAACAGAAGCTTGCACTGCTGATGTGGTTATTCCAAAACCGGAAGTATCTGATAATTGTGGAATAACAAGTATTGTAAACAATATTAATTTCACAGATGATGCAAGTGGTATATATCCTGTTGGAACCACATCTGTTATTTGGACAATTACTGATATCCATGCCAATGTAACAACCTGTACTACTACAGTTCATGTATCTTCCTTTATGATTGCTGAAGATGATAACGCATCCACACAATTAGATACACCGGTTGTAATTGATGTTATAGCCAATGACTCATATTGTATTAATGAGATAGATCAGGCATCATTAGCAAGTACCTCAAATCCCGTGAACGGAACTATAATGGCTGATCCGATAAATGGTTCTTTCATTTACACTCCTAATGCTGGATATTCAGGAACAGATACATTTAGCTATTCTATTTGCAACAATGATGGTGTATGCGATGAAGCTGTTGTTACCATCACTGTTGAAAGTCCGTTATTTAAGTTAAATGCCTCAAATGATGAATATGCGATCGAGGTAAATACATCTCTTGATATATCCAATCTAACAAATGATTCTTACGGATCTTATACACCTACATTGTCTATTCTTGACCTACCACAACATGGTACAATAATGAAGAGTGACAATAATGTTAGATATATACCTGATACAGATTATATTGGCTCAGATTCTTACAAGTACATTCTGTCGGATATCAATAACCAGGCAATTCCCGATACTGCAATCTGCTTTATAAATATAATAGCTGCCCCGGTTCGTGATACTCTTATTATTTATAATGTAATTACTCCTGATGGCGATGGGCGTAATGATACATGGTGGATTGATGGAATCGAAGAAAATGCCGACAATGAAGTCCTTATATTCAATAGATGGGGCGATCAGGTGCAATACTTCGAAAATTATAACAATAACGATATTGTTTGGAATGGTACCAACAGATCGGGTGATCCTCTGCCAAATGCTACGTACTATTATATTGTAAAATTAAGAACCATTCAAAAGGTTTATACCGGATGGGTTGTCATACATGGTCATGAATAAAATGAGAAAAGAAGTAAGAGATTTTAACCTGATTAAGCAAAAAGTAATACAATGAAAAAGATAGCCCTTCTGTTTATATTGACTCTGATGACTTACTGCACTTTTGCACAGCGCGATGCTTTGTATAGTCAGTTTATGTTTAATAGATTGATAATTAATCCGGCCTATTCAGGAAGTCGTGATGCATTGGCTGTTACCTTACTCAACAGATACCAATGGATTGGATTTGATGGAGGACCAAAAACTTTTACATTTAGTGCCCATACACCACTTAGAAACGAAAAGATTGCGTTGGGTATGTATGTCTATTCTGACAAAAACGGCCCCTTTAATGATCTTGGATTTATGGCAAATTATGCTTATCGCATAAGGCTTTACAATGGTATTTTATCTTTGGGATTACAGGCAGGATTTAATCAGGTAAATCTTGATTACGATGCCTTAAATGCCAGAGATACTGATGATCCTTTATTACTTGACCGACCTGGTACTAAAGTACAACCTGATGCAAATTTTGGAGCCTATTATTACACAAAGAACTATTATGTTGGAATCTCATCAAAACAACTGTTCGAAGCACAATATGGACAAGTGGGTGCAGGTGATAAAAGTACTTATGGCAGACTTGCACGGCACTTTTATGGAATTGCCGGATGTGCCGTACCAATTGGAACAAGCGTTGTATTCAGACCTGGTCTCATGATGAAGTACACTAACAATGCACCTTTAAACTTCGATATAAATGCAAGTTTTTTGTTTAGTGAACTTATTTGGCTTGGAGCTTCGTATAGAACCAACATTAATGCTGTAACCAGTAAAAATGCCCTGGTTTTTATGGCTGAAATAAACATAGCGAAAAACTGGAAGCTTGGATATTCTTATGATTCTTATCTGAGTGACATTCGCTTGTATAACGATGGTTCACATGAATTTATGATCTCTTATGAGGCCAATATCTTTAAACCAAGAATTGTTACACCAAGATATTTTTAAACTAAAATCTCTAACGGTTATTACTATGTAACCCGACGATTGACTACAACTTTTTACTTTGCCCCTTATTCATTTCTTAAATACGTTTCCCTGGAAGCCATGATGATTCGTGGCTTCCAATCATTTTAACCTTACAGGTTTTAATGAAGAATAACTCATAAGAGCTTCGTTTATAGCTACATCTATTTCCGTTTGAGGTAAGTCGAGTTCAGTTCTTGCCTTAGCGGATGAATAGAAGCTTTTTATGGTCAGAATACGCGCATTTGTTTTATTCAGTGTTAGGTTTAAGCCAAATGTATTAAGCAAAGAAGATAAAATGCCCACTATCATGAGTATTGGATCTGGAATGTAGATCTTTCTCTTTCTGATCTTTGAAATAGATTCTACTTTCTGATAGAATTCTTTATATGTTAAATTCTCATTACTAAGTAGATAACGCTCTCCATTTCTTCCTTTATAAATTGAATTACAAACAGATTTAGCGGCATCATCAACATAGATGAAATTCTTACCTCCCGAAGGTATTATGAGAGGATTGGATTTAAGAAACAGATCAAATATCTTCATGGTGCTATTACCTACTGGATTATACCCAACCATAAATACCGGGTTCAGTATAATAACTTCAATAAGTCCGCTGTTAGCTGTTTTCTTGAAGATTTTTTCTGCTGCCAGTTTGCTGGTAGCATAACCGTAATAACTATATTCCCTCGAAATATCCAGTTCTTCTGTTCCTGGATTTTCTATATCTCCAAAACCAACTGTATTAGAGGTACTGATGTAGATTATTCGTTTACAATGATTCTTGATTGCTGCACTAATAAGATTCTCCGATGCTTTTACATTTACTTCATGATAAAGATTCGCACGAGCGGTTGGGGATGTAACAGCAGCGGCATGAATTACAACCTCCATTCCTTTAGTTGCTCTAAGAAGATCCTCCTGATTAGTTAAATTTCCATATACATAGTTAAAAGTCAGTTCTTTTACATTTCTCAAATCAGCATTCTTGCGAAGCATTCCATAAACTTCTTCACCTCGAATTGAAAGGTTTCTGATGATGTTTCCTGCTAAGAACCCATTGGCTCCGGTTACAAGTACTTTCATACTTTTAATTTATTGATAGACTAACTCATTGGTTTTCTTTTAATACCTGTGGTATCAGCTTCATTCTTCATTATATCGGATACCATATTCAGTCTCAAAGTTAATGGAACTATCTTCATTAAAAGCCAAAAGAACTTATTATATAGACCAGGCACTATTTGAGTTTGATTTTGTAACATCCCTTTAATTGCAATTCTTGCTACTTTTCCTGGTGAGACAAGACCTAATCTTGCAATAAAACTTTGCTTTTCAATGCGCTTGGTTACTTCGGCATTTGTCTTCATTGGCCCGGGATGAATTACACTCACTGACACGCCTGTGCCTTTAAGTTCCTGATGCAATCCTCTTGAAAATGAATAGACAAATGCTTTTGATGCAGGATATATGGTTTTAAAAGCTATTGGACTAAATGAAGCCATACTTGAAACATTTAAAATATATGCTTTCTCATGTGACTTTAATTCCGCCAGCATTAAACGTGTAAGCAATGTAACAGCTCTTATATTAATTTGAATCATAGACTCAAGAGATTCTACACTAGCCATTTCAAAAGACTGTGATCCACCAATACCGGCATTATTAATAAGCATGAACACACGATAATTTGATAGAGCCCATTCAGCAATTTCATAAACTGATTTTTCCTGAGTAAGATCTGTCTCAAAATACTTAACCTGAACTGAATATTTAGATTTTATTTCCATGCTTAAATCTGCAAGTCCCTCATTAGGCAATGACACTAATAATAAATTGATACTTCTTTTTGCAAGTTCTTCCGCCAATTCTCTGCCAAATCCCTGACTTGCTCCGGTTAATAAGGCATAAGTGCAATTCTCATCCATAAGGGGATAATTTATCAGATTAAATCACTGCTAAAATTGGAATCCTATCGAAGATTATAATTAAATATCTATATTTGTAACAGAACAACCTTGAGTTATGTTCTAAGTGATTGATATACACTAAATAATATCAAAATGGATCTTATCATTTATCATTACAGTAAATGTAAAAAGTCGAGAGCTGCACTCGACTATTTGAAATGTCATTCTATTGAACCTGTCGTTATAAATTATGTTGAAGAAGGTATAAATCCGGAAAAATTGAAAGAACTTTGCAGTATGTTAAACTTGAAACCTTCGGATTTAGTCCGTAGACAAGAAGAATATTATAAAGAAACTCTCAAAGACCAATCATTAAGTGAAGAAGATTGGATTAAAATTTTATGTGAATATCCAAAGCTGATTAAACGTCCGATTGTTTTAAAGGACAGTGATTGTGTTATTGCAGATCCTCCCCAATTGATAAATCATTTATTATAAGATATTAAGATAAGATGAAAACAAGAACCGAACACGACACAATGGGTAATGTAGAAGTGCCTGCAGAGAAATACTGGGGAGCCCAGACTCAAAGGTCACTTGAAAATTTTAAAATTGGTGAAGGACATATGCCGATTGAAATCATCAGGGCATTTGCCATTCTTAAAAAAGCAGCAGCTTACGCTAATCGTGATTTAGGAGTGTTGACAAAGGAAAAAGCCGAACTAATAGGGAAGGTGTGTGATGAAATTCTTGAAGGTAAACTGGATGATCAGTTCCCACTTGTTGTTTGGCAAACCGGCTCAGGAACACAATCTAACATGAATGTTAATGAGGTGATTTCAAACCGTTGTCATGTATTGAATGGGGGAGTTCTTGGTGAAGGAACCAGCATAGTCCATCCTAATGATGATGTTAATAAATCGCAATCATCAAATGATACTTTCCCTACTGCAATGTCAATTGCAGCATACAAAATGCTTATGGAAACCACCCTGCCGGGTGCAGAGCTTTTAAAAGAAACATTAACAAAGAAATCAGCTTCTTTTAATGAGATAGTTAAAATTGGTAGAACACATCTCATGGATGCTACTCCTTTAACACTCGGACAGGAGTTCTCAGGTTATGTAGCACAAATTGATCACGGTATTAAGGCTATAAAGAACACATTACCTCACTTAGCTGAACTTGCTTTAGGAGGTACAGCAGTTGGTACAGGAATCAATACACCTAAAGGATATTCGGAATTAGTGGCCGCCAAGATTGCTGAACTATCTGGATTTCCCTTTGTTACTGCACCAAACAAATTCGAATCTCTTGCTGCGCATGATGCAATTGTTGAATCTTCAGGTGCCTTGAAAACACTAGCGGTCAGTCTGATGAAGATTGCTAATGACA
>JBLMZZ010000049.1:0-4200 GCA_050259095.1 Omnitrophica WOR_2 bacterium
GTTTAACATCGGGATTCAGGATGGCATGCATTGCAAAAACCTGCTCTGCATTTCGGGGCACAATTCTGAAAGCTGTCCTTTTTTCAATACGTTCAATCTTCTGAGTTGCAGGATTAAAAAATGCAAGTGCTGATGTATTCGTATTTCGTAAAATGAAGTAATGATTAGGAGTAGGATTTTTTATTCCTATATCTTTAGGCTTGCAAGTCCCTTCTTTGTATAACTTATCAATAACCTCAGTCGACAACCCGGTAATAGTAGAAATTCCGGTATACAATCCTTCAACGTTTTTAATCTTGCCAGTCAGATAATCTTCTGCAGTTATGTTCAGTGACTTAGCTTTAAGACGTAAGTTAATATCCTTACTAACCAAAACAACCTTACGGTCGGGATATTCCTGTGAAACTGAAAGAGCAGCATTAAGAATTCGGTGATCGGGTTTATTGTCATCAAAAATCAACCTGGCATCAAGCATACTACGCTCATTCATAATCACCTTAAACTTACCACCCTTAGTTTTTTCTAAAGGAATCCAATCAGTAAGTGTAGCATACTCCGACATATGGTCTATGAGACGTATAAATTCTCTGGCTTCAAAGTTGATATTGTCGTTACCTTTTTTAAAGTTATCGAGTTCTTCAAGGACAGTAATTGGCAGAGCAACATCATTATCATCGAATGTTTTTATACAATCGTGATTATACAAAATAACAGAGGTATCAAGAACAAAGATTTTCTTAATGGTAGAGTTCTTGAGATGGGTTTTAAAATTGGCATCAGAAGTTTTTGATTTAATCGCTTTTTCCGGTTTCTTTTCTTTATTCGTTTTATCAACCAGAGATATAATTTTTTTGGCTGGCTTTATCTGTTTTTCAGTCGGCTTTGTACTTTTCCGGGAGGTGCTTCCCTTTTCTTTTAGTAGTGCATCGTCTGATTCAGAATTCCCATTAAGTTGAGTACGAGAATTTTTATTTAATACCATAGTATAGTAATTACTGACTTTCACAATTGAGATTTCCACTTAAAAACATCAAAATCTGCTAAGCATTGTATTCTGTCTTACTGTAAAAATATAATGAAAAGATCAATTGTATTAGCAATGTCAAGAAATAATATTAACAATTTAAAAACCTGATTTGTCAATTAAAGATGCACAGAAGATAAAGTTGTTGACAAAAAAGGCTGCATTTGAGCAGCCTTTTTAACTTTTTTCACTATATTAATAGTTCTATTTTCCGCCTATCAGCAATAGATTCGACACATTTATTTCGGTAAGATAATGTTTCAATCCTTCCTTATCATCCCAATTCCGATATGTGATTTTTCCCTCAACAGCTATTTCTTTCCCTTTAGAGAGATATTTTTCACAAGTATCACAAAGGCCTCCCCAAACAACGAGGTTATGCCATTGTGTATCTTTCACTTTCTGACCATCTTTATCAACATATTGGTCATCGGTTGCCAATACCATTCTAACAACTTTCTTATTGCCTTCAAAGGTCTTTACTAACGGCTCTTTTCCTAATCTACCGATCAATGTTACTCTGTTTCTTAAACTGTTCATGACTAATTTATTATTATTGTTTTACGTTAATTTTGAATTAAATGACTGCTGATTTTTGAATTAAAAGACTGTTAATTGCTATACTCTTTACCTGAAATCATTAATAGATCGTTTACGGTAATTTCAGTGTTCAGACGGTTAATACCTTCTTTATCTGTGTAAGTATAATAACCCAGCCTGCCATCAACGGCAATTTCACCTCCTTTTTGAAGATACTTGCCACAGATTTCAGCAAGCTTTCCCCAGACAACCAGCTGGTGCCATTGTGTTTTAACGCCTTTCTTTCCTTTTTCAATAGTTTGTTCATTAGTGGCCAATGATAATCTTGCCATTACTTTACCATCATCAAAAGTTCTCATTTCGGGATTTGAACCAAGAAATCCGATCAACTGTACTCGATTGTTTAATGCTTTCATCACTTTTTGTTTTGTGCCTTTTGGCGGTTCAACGTTTTACCTTACTTTACTTTTATCAAACTCAACTAAGTTTGTTTGAACGATGAAGCAAATGTACAGTGGTGAATTTCCCTGATTCGGTTATTAAGCAATTACATTCGGATATAGACATTTGTAAACGTTTGTAAACGTTTTTCTTGTTGATTCTAATGATGTTACAATTTCACTGTTATAAGAGAAAAAAAGCAATTAAAAAGGATAAAGTCATTATGAAAAGATGTTTTCAGTTAAGTTACCTATTAAAATCAATAATTGATTGCTTATAATAGTTACAAAATAGTCATTTTAAATCTTTAAGACTGCATCTTGCGATTACAAACAAAGATTCATATCTGTACAACCAGTATTAAAAAAGTTGATTTTTAAACAAGTGTTTTTTTGTATTTTAGCATTTCTAATAATCAAACTACTTCCATGCTTCCAATTTACGAGGCGATAGATATTTTAGAGATTATACCGGAAACAGCAGGTCATACAAGGCCATGGGTTGTAACTGCTAACACCCCTTCGGGACTTGGTGTATTTGTCGTAAAAATGTATAATCAGAGACAAGTACAAGATCATTGCATCATTACAAGAGAAATAGTAAGTAACTTAATAGCTAAGCAGTTTGATCTTTTTGTACCTGAGGTTGCATTAATAAATATACCAGAGGAACTGGCATTTCGGCAAGGGTATACAGAACAAATGCTATTTAATGATGCAGATTCAAACCTTAAATTTGCCAGCATCCGACTTAAAAGATCAATAGGAGTTATACATGGATTCCCATCCAGAATTTTGAAACAAAAAATTGATCTTGATACACTTTATGCGTTCGATAATCTTATTCGAAACCAAGATAGAGGCCAATTCAAGGTAAATTTATTATTTAGTGATAAACAAGTTTATTTAATAGACCATGAACTTGCGTTACAAAGCAATGACATAAATATTAGCCGAAATGAAATACTTATTCCGGAAGATAAATTCACTAAATACCACTTTGCCTACCCTTACCTCCGAAAATATAGAGGAGTAAAAAAGAAAGCTCTATTTAACAACTTTCAAGAATATTTAAGATTATTGAATACAAGGAAACTTGAACCTTACTTTAATCAATTACAGCAACTTGGATTCCCCGACTATTCAGATAAAATTGTTGCATGGATTAGCCATATTAAACAGAATAGCACTATTTTTGTTGAAAGATTGAAAATATCCTTAAAATGACTGAGCATTTTATATACAGCACTTTGCAGTACAAGCATAGTCTGGCATTAGGAGAAATCCTAAATGTTGGGATACTTTTCTATTTTCCTAATGAAGATCATTTTGAATTTGTTGATGGTGAAAGCTCAAGGGTTAAATCAGTTTATCCTGATTTTGATAATGTCATTTTCAATGCATATTTAAGAGCTATAAAAGAAAAGGTTATCAAGAAAATTGATCTCTTCAAAGAACAACCAATAATTAGTGATTTTAAGGTTTTTATAAACAAAAACATCCTTACTGATGAACCTTCTGGATTTGTTTTTAAAGAACCTGTTCAAGTAAAAAATGTATTTTCTAGTATTCAACAAGCAATTGATGAATATTCTCAATTATTGTTACCTGGTGTAAATATCCAAAAACCTTTAATTACTAAGCATTCAGATCATTTTATCCTTAAGCAGTTTAATGGCTTCTTGCTTCAAGGAGATAAAAATATTGATAAAAAGTTAATGAAGAATGAGGAAGTTGACACTGATTATTACAAAATCAAGTTTGAACTTGCATGGGATAATAACTTCAGGAATCTGATTAAACCAATATCTTTTGACTTAGTAGAATCTAATGCCATTATTAATAAAGCTTATCAGACACATGGTTTGTTTAGTGCTTTAAAAAGTGCAAATCATCAAAAACAGCTGAGGTTTAACTTTCTTATATCAAAACCTCAAGAAAAAAAATTAATAAATCAATACAATATTGGCATTAAATATATCAACCAGGTTGACTTTAAGAAAGATTTGTACTTTGAAGATGAATGGAAAGATTATTCCAACAGTGTAATATCTGCACTTACATAGGAGGTAATACAACATCATGCCATATAAAGAAATCGATGATTTGCCGGAAAGAGTGCGGGGAAATCTGCCTAAGCACGCACAGGAAATTTATCTCGCTGCATTTAACAGTGCATGGGATGAATATAAAAGT
>JBLMZZ010000050.1:0-6314 GCA_050259095.1 Omnitrophica WOR_2 bacterium
TCCATGTCAATTCTCTTTACTGCTGTCTTTTCGGGGCTTGAGGTCATCTGGGACAGGCAGTTTGGTTTTCTCAAAGAGACTATGGTAGCTCCTATTTCAAGGACGGAAATTATGGTCGGAAAAACCCTTGGAGGTGCATCTATAGCCATGATTCAGGGCCTGATCGTGCTGAGCCTGACCTATGTGCTGGGGTTCAGGATTCCGAGCCTTACAAGCTTTGTACTCGGACTGTTTTTCATGTTCCTGATAGCCATCTTCTTTACAGGGCTCGGCCTTACCATAGCCTCAAAAATGAAGGATATGCATGGTTTCCAGTTGATTATGAACTTCCTGATTATGCCTATCTTCTTCCTGTCCGGCGCCCTGTTCCCACTTGAGAACCTGCCGAAGACTATCTATTTCATAAGCAGGGTAGACCCCCTTACCTACGGGGTAGACGGCCTAAGAGGAACCATTGCCGGAATGAGTGCATTTGGTGTTTATAATGACCTGGCAGTAATAGGTTTACTCTCAGTCCTTGTCTGCATGATAGGGGCACTTTTGTTTTCGAAGATCGAGGCGTAAGCGCTTCTTTCTGGAAAAAAAGAGTTTGAGGCCAATGTTCCTTTAACTTAAGGCAATACATGTGTCATTAATGTTTATTCTACATCGCTGCTGTAATTATATCTTTAAATCAATGCTGGATTAACTGCGTATAGAATTCACGGCTTATTCAGCATTTACATCAGATTCCTTGAACGCCATATATATGATAAATTGAGGCATTGCAGATGTTGGATTTTATTGAATACTTGGTAATGGGATCATTTCTCGGTCTCGCTGCAGGTACGTCTCCAGGCCCTTTGCTGGCTGTAACCATTTCTGAAACTCTGCAGCACGGCAAGTGGGAAGGAGTAAAGGTTGCAGTGTCTCCTTTAATCACCGATCTGCCAATTATTTTGTCTGTCCTGTTTGTTCTATCGCATCTGACAAGTTCTAATTTTATTATAGGTATTATTGCGTTTTTTGGGGCAGCATATCTAATATATTCAGGAATCGAATCGCTGAAAATCAAAAAGGGCAGCGTTGAATTAAATATAGAAAAAAAAGATGCCCTCAAAAAAGGAATTATTGTCAACTTAGGAAACCCGCATCCATATATCTTCTGGATTTCCATAGGCGGACCGATAATTCTCAAGAGCCTGAACATTCATGTTTCAGCTACAATTTTATTCATAATAGGGTTCTATATCTTTCTTGTAGGATCGAAGGTAGTTGTTGCATTAATTGTAGAGAGGTCAAAATCTTTTATCAACAGCAAGTATTACTTTTCCATCATCCGTGCTCTGGGGATTGCACAGATTATCTTCGGATTGACTTTTATTAAAGTGGGGCTGGATTCGTTAAATGTTTTATGATTTCTCCATTATTTTGTGTTCAGTCTACTAATAGACTAAATAGACTAAAACCGATAAAATAAATTTTTCCAGAAGGAATGAAGGATAATTTCTGTTGAGTTCGGTAGGAGAGTGAGGATCATTTCAATTGTTCTGAACTCTGACCCGTAAAACATATTAGCTATTCGATGTCGTTTTTGTCACGCTCGACGCAGGAGAGCGGCTTTCCAAAGAGACAAAATGAAGAATAAAAGAAAAAGATAAAAACAATAAAGAAGTTTCAAAATCTCATGGGAGATAAAAATTCTATTTACAGACTTTTTTCGCTCCTTTCTCCTTTTTTCAAGTCTACTTTTCATTTCTTTCATTTTTATATTCCTCTTTTTTAAAAAGGGCCGCCAGGCAAGCTGGCGGAGCGTACTATAAAGCTATATAAAACACGGTTGAATAGATCAAAATTCAGGGATCAAGGAAACCACAGCCAAAAAATAAGAACTAAGATAAGTTATTAGTTGAGAATATCCCTTTCATTTCTTCACTTTCGACGCAGGAGAGCGTCCTTTCCCGAATAAAACAAAATAGAAGGAGAGCAGGCAGATAAAGCCCTATTAAAAGGAGAAATTAGCAAACAACAATCCAGTTCTGCTTTTATCTCTCTTTTTTGTGTTCTCAAACTTCCTTCTTGCTCTTTTCTCCTTTACTTCTTCTGCTTCCTTAAACTTCTTTCTTATTTTGTGAATGCCGCCAGGCAAGCTGGCGGAGGCGCACTAAAGTTATATTAAAAAACGGTTGAATAGATAAGAATTCAGTAACCAGAATATAACAGCCAAAAAATAAAAATAAGACAATATATCAGTTGAGAATTTTCCTTTCTATTTTCTCCACGCTCGACGAAGGAGAGCGGCCTTTCCCAAAAAAGATCATCTTTATTAATACGATAAATTTCTACCTTTGAGGATTGAGCTTGGTAAACGTGGATTCTGAGTAATGTTTCTCGGCAATATATATAATTATAATTATAATTATAATTATACGGGCCTGAAGATAAAATATAATACAACAAGATATTAGGCAAGACTTATGCACTTCAGGTAAAATGTAGGTGGGGGATGTCCAAGAGAAACTGCGTACATACATTTCTACAAGCTGTAGATCCCTTGACAAAAAGTGTTGTAACCAATTGGTATCTTAAAATGCAATGTATCAATCAGAGCGGATACTTAGGTACCATGGATCTATTGTAATTACAAACATTCTGCTCTTGACTTTTCGGATAGGTCCTAGTGTCTGTTACGAAATAACCTAGGTAGCACACAATTGTTCTGACAAGTTGTCGTCACCTAATTTTAAAAAAATCGTTATATCAGCAGTGGTCACCTCTTCGAAAAGAGCATTATCTATCTAGGTGACGACAACTTGTCAGAGTTTCCATTGAGTCAAACACATTTTCGTCTCATGCTAAACCATCATTCGATATCGGAAAGGGGACGAAAATGTAATTAACTCTCTTGAAAAGGGCACTAATTAGGTTATTTCAAATTTTACAGATAGAGAACATAATCAGATTATAAAATATATTGGAAGTGAATAAATGGATTTACGAAAGAATCAGGCTAATTTGACCACAGACGAAAAGAAAGCTTTTGTGAATGCTGTGCTGGCTTTGAAGAACAAAACACCCAGTAGGTTGGATCCTAAGACGCACAGTAGATACGATGACTATGTACAGATACATATGAACGCAATGATGGCAGAAAATGATGATAATCAGATTCTAGGCTGGGCTCATAAGGGACCAGCGTTTCTGCCATGGCATCGTTATTACATCCGGCAATTTGAGTTGGATCTGCAGGCAATTGATCCCACCGTGACTCTCCCATATTGGGATTGGACTGTGGATAATTCTAAAACATCATCTATCTGGAGTCCTGACTTCATGGGAGGGGATGGTCGGGCTTGTGATGGCAGAGTTTGTGAAGGCCATTTCGCATTTGAAGAAGGAAACTGGAAGTTAAACGTTCTCGATATGAGCGCTCCTGACGATCCTGAAGATGGCCCAGACCTTAAACGCAGGTTGGGCTCCAGCATGGATGATAAGGGTCAATTTGTGAATATACCTCTACCTACTCATGAGCAAGTTGAAGATGCCCTTAAAGTCGTTCCCTATTATGTAGCTCCTTGGAAAGCATTCGTCGATATGAGCATAATACCTCGGTATCCAGTTCAACCTAGCTTCTGTAACCGATTGGAAGGCTGGGATGGCGATGCGCATATACATAACAAGGTCCATGTGTGGGTTGGAGGCGTTTATAAAGATTGCGCAGGAAGACCCAGGAGCGGCACGTTGTTGCGCGCGACCTCCCCCAACGATCCGGTATTCTTCCTCCATCACTGTAACATCGATAGATTATGGTCATTGTGGCAACAGTTGCATCCCACAGAGCCTTACTTGCCTACGATTGGAGGTCAAAAAGGACATAATCTAACTGATCCAATGATGCCTTGGGGTGAATCAGACTTATCAATAACACCAGCCAGTGTCCTCAATCACTGGACGCTAGGCTACAGGTACGATACAGATCATATAAATTTACCGCATATTGAGCTGAAAACTCCAAGCTTAGAGTTCAAGGATGTACCTGAGACTGTTGGGAGCAATCTACAAGTTCTGAATTGCACTGATTCGAAATGGGAGTTCAAGGATAATGGACCTAATACGGACAATGGAAGCACAAAGGTGTACCTGCCTATTTCCTTTGAAGTGAAATCGTTTATTCCCGTAACCTTGAAGGTTATATCCGATCCACCAGCAGGGTTTGGGATACCAAGTGATCTCAGATCAATCACTGTTTTTCCCTGTAACAAATCTTCCACTGGACAGCTATGGGTTTCTTATACACCTTCAGCAGCAGGCTCGAAGGTCTCAGGAAACATGAAAGTTCAAGCTCTAGAGACTTGTCAGATCTGGACGGTGAATTTATCAGCGAATACGGTCGCACCACCCACGCCTTTGGCAGCAGTGGTTAGGCGTCCTAGAATTAGACAGCGTGTTCTGTTTGGACCTCGTGTTCTGTTCGGACCTATATTAGAAGATTAAGCTTCCCTAGAATGAAGTAACCATAAGGTGGAGATCGTAATTTGGTGCAAGCAGGTTCGAAGATCACCAACCCAGGGGAATAAAAGTAAGAGATCACAATACATCTTCCCCGTCACACCATTAGATCTCTTCTCAATGGAAAAAAATCCATTTGAAACTAGATGTGGACTGTAAAATGCAGAAATCCCAGGAACAAAACCACCACGTCTTGAGATTTCTGGCTCATGCAGCCAACATCAACCCAAGGGATCATTTCAGCCATGTGGATAACGAGTCAATGGGATAAAGAACGGAAAGATATCTATGGTAATGTATTTGAGTTCCCTTGTGCTCGAAATGAATCCTTATCAGAGTCACAAGATAGAAGGAGGATAAAAGAAATGCCAAACGTAGATAATATCCATTATAGCCCCTCTTGTGGGGATGAAGACCAATTTCCAGGAGTTGGCCATGTGTACGAAGTGGACTTTAGCGTCTTTAGGGCTAATCTTTACTTCGAATCCGAGACCAAGATGACCTACACCCGTCCAGACGGAGGTTCTCAAACAGTTAAGACCACAGTCACGAAAATCAGACCAGGAGTCTACATGGTTTATTGGCAGGAGGCAGACAAGAGTACAGTGGTCCACGTAGAAGATTACGAGAATGGAATCGTCTACACTAATATTACGCAAAACGACATGCAGTTCGACAACCTGAAGGGCACTTTAAAGAAGTTGAAGTGATTTAAATTCAGGGCATTGCTTCCAAAATCAAAGTTTCGCGGCGCACCCCGCTGCAAGCAGGCTGTCCGACAATTACTGTTAGTAATGAAATAATATCGTCTGCTGGTAAATTGGAACTTTTTTCTGAGATTGTTTTCCATTTCTTTTTACTCAAATCTTCAAGTGAAAAGTTCATTTATTCCATTTTCTTTCTAATGATCTCGTTTTTATTTAAGTAAATCCATAATTTTTTTAAGTTAACTGCTGTACATACCAAATTGAATTCATTTCTTACAGATCTTATTCCCCTTGTGAGAAACTCTCTAAACCCAAGATTCTCTTTATAGTTTCCAATTGCAGGTTCTACAACCTGATTTCTTTTTTTGTATATTTTTTTTGCTTCTTCTGTTCTCATTTTATCAGTTAATTGCTTTCTTTCTTCAGAAAATTCAGCAATTTTTAAATGTCTAATTCCGTCCTTTCTTTTTGTACAGCTTACACTAAATTCACATTTTTTGCATTCAGTACCCTTATAAAGTCTGTATTTTCTCTTCCTATCTTTGTCATACCCTTCATATACAAACTTCAATTTTTGATTCTCAGGACAAAGAAACTCGTCATTTTCTTCATCATACTCAAAATGAATAATGTCGAAACTATTCTCTACAAAGTTTTCTGTTGCTGTTTTAGTTTTTACTTCGTTCGTTGGAATATATGTATCTAATTTCTTGTCATTCAAGTAATGTATGTTATTTCCACAATAATACCCATTATCTGCACATATTTTAGTTCCTTCTTTTAACAAGCCACAATTAACTTCAACAAGCTCAATCTGTGGTTTCAATTGATACATATCAGCTCTGTCTTGACAAACATCATTAGCGACAATAATTCCTAGCTTATGATCCACTGTTATTTGAGTATTATATGCCAGTTCAATAATTCCTTTTTTATTTATCATAAAGCGAGATTCCCGGTCAGTCAAGCTCACATTTTCAATTTTGTCTTTTTCAAATTCATCAAGTGCTACCTTAATCGTTTCTTCAATTTCTTTAAGTCTATTATTCGATTCATCTTTGTTTACTTGCTTTATGTACTTCGCGACTACAGCTTTTACTTTATGCTTTTCACTTTCAT
>JBLMZZ010000051.1:0-3219 GCA_050259095.1 Omnitrophica WOR_2 bacterium
TTATTGGCCGGATTAACAAGATTAGTATGTGATTTATATTGTGTCCACTTATCTGCTAAAGGTCCTTGTGGGATTTTTGAATTTAATTCTGCCATATCATTTGTGAATTGTGATGGGTCAAACTATTACTACAGGTAAAAATAAATAGCCACGGGAATGATAATAAATCCAACGGTTAAGATGATTGCAAATATCCTGCTGAGAGCAAACATTGCAGGAGTATATTTATTATGATTCAAGCCAATTGACTGAAGTCCGGAGTGAAATGCATGATCAAGGTGAAAACCAAGGAACAGCATCCATCCAATATAAATCAGCACATGAGACAAATGGCTAAACTTTGCCATAACCAACTTACCCATATCTTCATATACTTCGCCATTGTAGGTTACTGTTTCAATATTCCCAATTTTTGCCTGCAGGAAGAAATTATAAAGATGGTACAAGAGAATAGCAAAAACAATGATACCTGTATGAATCATGTACTTTGAAAAAGGCGACATTTCTGAGAACGCTTCTACTTTATAACGTTGTGGTCGGGCAAGCCAGTTTTGTATTTGTAATACAACGCCTGTTATAATATGGATAATAAAACCAGCAAATAGAAAAATCTGCATAAACTGTATCACCGGATTAGTGACCATGAAATTTGCGGCTTTATTGAATGTTTCTCCCCCATCATTAACCAGTACAAGCAGATTAACAGAAAGATGGACAAAGAGAAAAACTATCAGGAACAAACCTGCCAGTGCCATAATCACTTTTTTCGTGATTGAAGAGTAAGAAATGGCCATATTGTTTTTGATTTTACGATTTACTATTGTTATGAAATATTTACTTGATTTAAATCCTATCCTGCCGATTAGTTGTTAATTTTGCGAATATAGTAAAGATGCTTGCTAAAAATTCACAAGAAGCAAATTTCATCTTTACGTTTTTTTGAATAAGCGATCATGCGAGAACAAATTTAAACATTTAGATATAACATTTACATTCGATTTAAAAAAATGTAACTTAATAGTAGAATTTTTATGAGATACCAAGCTATTGATCCAGCGCTTTTTAGCAAAAACCGCAGTAAGCTGGAAAAAAAATTAAAGCCTAATTCACTGGCTATAATACATTCAAATGATGAAATGCCCCGCAATGGTGACCAATATTTTGTTTATCGGCAGCATAGCGATATGTTCTATTTAACAGGTCTCGACCAGGAGAAAAGTATTCTAACCCTATTCCCTAATCATCCTGACGAAAAAATGCGTGAAATAGCATTTATCGTTGAAACTGATGATCATATGGTTACATGGTATGGTCATAAGTATTCACTTCAGCAGGCCTCAGAAATTTCAGGTATCACAACCATTAAATGGTTAAGCCAATTTGATAGTACGCTGCGCGACTTCATGGCAAGAGCTGAAAATGTTTACCTTAACGTAGATGAAAACGCAAGGTTTAACCCGGAAGTAGATAGTAAAAGCCTGAGATTTGCACGCAAATTAAAAGCAGATTACCCGCTTCATTTCTTCCATCGTCTTGCTCCTATTCTCACCGACTTAAGGCTAGTAAAAGAACCTGCCGAAATAGAACTATTAAAGAAAGCATGTGACATTACCGGTAAAGCATTCAACAGAGTGCTCACTTTCGTAAAACCGGGTGTTATGGAGTATGAGGTTGAGGCTGAAATTACACATGAATATATTCGCAACGGGGCTTCCGGACATTCATACCCTCCTATTGTTGCTGCCGGTGTAAACAATAATATCCTGCACTACAACCAGAATGATCAGATATGTGAGGACGGACAACTCTTATTACTTGATTTTGGAGCAGAGTATGCAAATTATGCAGGCGACTGTTCGCGCACTATTCCGGTAAACGGCAAATTCACTGCACGCCAAAGACAGGTTTACGATGCTGTTTTAAGAATCTTGCGCCAAGCATCTAAAATGCTGGTACCCGGAATTACCATTGATAATTACCATGCACAGGTTTGCAAAATAATGGAAAGTGAACTGATCAATCTTGGCTTGATTACGCAAACAGATATTGATAATCAACCAGCTGATAAGCCGGCATATTTTAAATATTATATGCATGGCACCTCACATTTCATTGGATTAGATGTTCATGATGTTGGTAACAAACAAACTCCTTTACGAAAAGGAATGGTATTAAGTTGTGAACCGGGCATCTATATCCCTGAAGAAGGCTTTGGAATCCGTCTGGAGAATGATATTCTGGTTGATAATGAACCAATAGACCTGATGGCTGATATTCCCATTGAAGCCGATGAAATTGAGGCAATGATGGCTGAACGAGTAAAACATGCCGTAATTTAATTTACGCATATAACTAAACGCTGATAACACTCATTTTTGAGTAAAATTTAATAATAACCCAATTTAAAGAATTTAAAGTCACAACGATGTTTAAACCACAGACCTACCAGGCAAGGCGTAATGCATTACGCAATGAAATAAAGAATGGTATCCTTTTCTTTCCCGGAAACACAGAAGCTGCCTTTAACTATCCGGCCAATACGTATCATTTCAGACAAGACAGCGCATTTAATTACTTTTTCGGATTGAATCAACCTGATTTAGCCGGAGTAATTGATTTGGAGAAGGATAAAGAGATCATCTTCGGAAATGATGTTGATATGGACGATATCATTTGGATGGGTCCTCAGCCTTCTATTGCCGACCGCGCCGAACTTGTTGGAATCCATGAATCAAAACCTCTTGGTGAACTTGCAACTTATCTCAGCAATGCAATGTCAAAAGGTGTAAAGATTCATTTCCTGCCTCCTTATCGTGGAGAGACCAAGATATGGCTGTCTGAATTACTTCAAAAGCCGGTAAGTCAACTTAAAGCTGAAGCTTCCATTGAATTAATAAAAGCAGTGGTTAAACTCCGTAGCATTAAATCAGTTGAGGAGATTGAAGTAATCAATAAAATGGTTGATGTGGCCGCTTTAATGCATACTACTGCAATGAAAATGGCATTCCCCGGTATCATTGAACAGGAAATTGCAGGTACCATTGAAGGAATTGCTCTGGCTAAAGCCGGACCTGTATCTTTCCCTGTAATTCTCAGCATTAATGGACAGACACTTCATAACCATTATCATGGCAACACACTTACCGAAGGTCGTATGCTTGTTGTTGATGCAGGCTGTGAATCAGAAGAATATCTTCTGGCAAGTGATATTACCCGTAC
>JBLMZZ010000052.1:0-3691 GCA_050259095.1 Omnitrophica WOR_2 bacterium
AGAAATAACTACCGTTTATCCCTTAAAACAATCAACTAAAAACTAATAAAAGCATGCAGAAAAGCAAATTAGGCCTTAACTTCCATAAAGTAGCTAAAGCGAGGCAGATAGCCGGCAACATTGCTGCAGATATGCAGAAGTTTGTCGTAAATTTCACTACTGTGGCCGTTGAAAGAACACTTTGCCGGCTTATGGGAATTGATGGAATTGATGATAATGAGGCACCTCTGCCTAATGTACTTGTCGATACATTGAAGAATCATAGCCTGTTAAATCATGGTGTACTATATTATCTTGGCAATGCAATCCTTGATACAGGTCTCACCCCTCAAGCCATTACTGAAAATGTTGCATCAGGCAAATATGATATTACCAAGGTTAATGCACACTCATCAGCTGAAATAGATGAAGCCCTCAAACCATACATTAATACCAGTATTGAAAGAATTAAGGCAAACCGTAAAAGACGTGAAGACTTTATAGCTAATATCGGTGAAGGGCAGCGTCCTTACATCTATGTTATCGTTGCAACAGGTAATATTTATGAAGATGTTGTTCAGGCTCAGGCTGCTGCACGACAGGGTGCTGATATTATTGCAGTGATAAGGACTACGGGACAAAGTTTGTTGGATTATGTTCCATACGGAGCAACTACTGAAGGTTTTGGTGGTACATACGCTACGCAGGAGAACTTTAGAATAATGCGTACGGCACTCAATGAAGTGAGTACTGAAGTTGGCAGGTATATTCGGCTCTGCAATTACTGTTCGGGTCTTTGCATGCCCGAAATAGCAGTCATGGGGGCTCTTGAAGGTCTTGATGTAATGCTAAATGATGCCCTTTATGGTATTCTTTTCAGAGATATAAATATGCAAAGGACCATGGTTGACCAGTATTTTTCAAGGGTCATTAATGGATTTGCAGGGGTAATTATAAACACCGGTGAGGACAACTACCTTACGACAGCCGATGCTTATGAAGAAGCCCGCACAGTGCTGGCAAGTGATCTTATTAATGAGCAACTTGCACTTTTAGCCGGATTACCGGAGAATCAGATGGGTTTAGGACATGCATTTGAGATGGATCCTGAAATGCAGAACGGTTTCCTGTATGAACTTGCACAGGCACAGATGACAAGGGAAATCTTCCCTAATGCGCCACTGAAATATATGCCTCCTACCAAGTTTATGACAGGCAATATCTTCAGGGGACAAATACAAAATGCATTATTCAACGAGATATCTATCTGGACAGGACAAGGAATACAATTACTGGGAATGATCACAGAAGCTGTTCATACTCCATTTATGTCCGACAGGTATCTGGCAATTGAAAATGCACGCTATATCTTCAACAATATGAAGAATATAGGTGAAGAAACTGAATTTAAAGATGGCGGTATCATACAAACAAGGGCCCAAAAAGTACTTGATGAAGCACTTGATCTTCTTATGCAGATTGAAAAAGAAGGACTCTTCAATGCTCTTGAAAAAGGTATTTTTGCAGATGTTAAACGGCCAAAGAATGGTGGTAAAGGATTAAATGGCATAGCAAGAAAGGGTGAAAACTATCGTAATCCCTTTATTGAATTAATGAAAGGAGAAAGCAGGTAATGAGCAGTGGATTATACTCTATGAATAAAAGCAGCTTCGATCAAACATTAGATTTGAAGTCAGTCAAACCATACGGTGATACGATGAATGATGGTAAAACCCAGGTGAGTTTTACATTACCCGTTTCATGTAATGATGAAGCTATTGAAGCTGCAAAACAACTAATGAAAAAGATGGGTTTTGATAATCCACAGGTGGTTTATTATAAAGAACTCACCAAAGGATTTACCTTCTTTAATTGTTATGGAAGCTGCGTACATTCAGTTGACTACACCTCGATTCATGTACCTAAGGTTGAATCGACTGTAATGGATATGCATGAAACGGATGAGTTTATCAAAAGCCGTATTGGACGAAAGCTTACAGTTATCGGCGCAAGTACCGGTACCGATGCACATACTGTTGGTATTGATGCCATCATGAACATGAAAGGTTATGCCGGACATTATGGACTCGAACGCTATGAGATGTTTGAAACTCTCAATATGGGTAGTCAGGTTCCGAATGATGAGTTCATCGCCAAAGCAATTGAAATGAAGGCGGATGCGTTATTAGTATCACAGACAGTGACTCAGAAAGATGTTCATATTAAGAACCTTACCGAGCTTGTTGAAATGCTTGAAGCAGAAGGATTGCGAAGTAAAGTTCTGTTAATTTGTGGTGGTCCGCGTATCTCACATGAGCTTGCTAAAGAACTGGGTTATGATGCAGGATTTAGCATGAATTCCTATGCTGATGACGTTGCTTCATTCATCGCACAAAGTATTGAAAAGTTGAATAAATTAGGGGGATAATGAATTTTTATCATCCTCTTAAAATAAAATAAATCAGAGTATAAATTCTTCCTACAACAACAGATGGTTTAGAGAAGAATAAATTATCAATATTCATTCATCAAATTTGCCGGTAACTTAACAAATATTACCGGTTACATAAAGGAAACAAAATGAGCAAAGTATTCATCGTTGCAGCAAAAAGAACCGCCATTGGTAAGTTTGGCGGAGCACTTACTAACATGCATCCGGCTGATATGGCAGCAGAGGTAATGAAGAATATCATTGAAGAAACACACATTGATCCTTCGAAGATCGATGAGGTTATTGTTGGTAACATCCTGTCGGCAGGTCAGAAACAAGGCATTGCACGCCAGGCATCCATCAAAGCCGGAATTCCTAACGAAGTACCTGCATGGGGTGTCAATATGATATGCGGCAGTGGCATGAAATCAATTATTACTGCTTTCAATAACATCAGAGCCGGTGAAGGTGAAATGATTATGGCAGGTGGTACTGAAAACATGTCGGCCAGTTGTTATGTATTGCCCGGTAACGTTAGAAATGGTGTTAAAATGGGTGACTTTAAAACAGTTGACTCTATGATACTTGATGGTCTTACCGATGCTTTTTCAGGTCAGCACATGGGTATCACTGCTGAAAATGTTGCCGAAAGACTTAACATCAGCAGACAACAACAGGATGAGTTTTCATACCGTTCACAGCAAAAAGCAACTGCAGCAATTGATAATGGTAAATTCAAGCAGGAGATTGTACCTATTGTTTTCACCACCAAGAAAGAAACAATCACTTTTGATACCGATGAGTTTGTAAACAGAAGCAGCACCCCTGAAAAATTAGCTAATCTCCGTCCCGCTTTTAAGAACGACGGAACAGTAACCGCAGGTAGTTCATCAGGCATTAATGACGGAGCTTCATTTGTACTTTTGGCAAGTGAGGAAGCTGTTAAAGCTTACGGTTTAAAACCTATGGTTGAGATAGTTGCTGTTGGTCAGGGTGGTGTTGACCCTGCAGTTATGGGCTTAGGACCAGTTCCTGCAATCAGGAAGGCACTAAAGAAAGCCGGACTTAAATTAACTGATATAGAAATACTGGAACTCAATGAAGCTTTTGCTGCTCAGTCACTTGGTGTTATGAAACAACTATGTGAAGAACATGGTGTAACCCCCGAATGGTTTGAGAAGAATTGTAATGTAAATGGTGGTGCAATTGCACTTGGTCATCCTATTGGAGCATCAGGAAACCGTATCACTGTTAGTTTGATTCATGAGATGAAGCGCACCA
>JBLMZZ010000053.1:0-11262 GCA_050259095.1 Omnitrophica WOR_2 bacterium
CCCCCTCTCCTGCCGGAATTATAAGTGGTCCGGTAACTGTATGTTCCGGACAATCACAGGTGGCATATTCCGTTGACGAGATAACTGGTGCTACATCCTACAACTGGACATTACCTGCAGGTGCAGTCGGTAACAGTAATACAAACACTATTCTGGTTGATTTTGGACCAACAGCAACTTCCGGTAACATAAGTGTTTACGGAACAAACCTATATGGTAATGGACCTTCATCATCTTTGGCAATAACCGTGAATCCGCTACCTGGAGAAGCCGGAATTATTTCTGGTCCGGTAGAAGTTTGTCAGGGCTCTACAGCTATTGTTTATTCTGTTACACCAATCCCCGATGTAACATCGTACCAGTGGACACTACCCGAGGGTGCAACAGGTGAAAGCACAACTAATACAATTAGCGTTAATTTTGGGAGTACAGCCATTACCGGTGATATTTCTGTTAACGGATCAAATGACTGTGGTGTAAGTAATACTTCAGCATTACAGGTTATTGTGTCAACATTACCAGGTGATGCCGGTGTTATTAACGGTCCGACAACCGTTTGTCAGGGAGATTCAAATATTACATATTTTATTGATGAGATACCGGGTGCTGATTCGTATATTTGGACTTTTCCTTTAGGTACAACTTTAATAAATTCTACCCCTACTAGTTGTACTCTGTCGTTTTCCCTTACTGCTGTTTCAGATTATTTGAGTGTGAGTGGCATGAATGCATGTGGTACTGGTCCCGCATCATCACTTGAAATAACTGTTAATGAAAAACCTGCTACTCCTATAATAACCCGTTCAGGACATGATTTACATTCAGATGCACCATTGGGAAATCAATGGCATGATCAAAACGGAGCAATTAATGGTGCAATTAATCAGGACTATGAAGTTTTATGGGATGGAGATTATTATTCAATTGTTACTTTGGCAGACTGTAAGTCAGACACATCAAATGTGATTAATGTAATCGTTACCGGCATTTCTCCTGAAGAAACACCTCAGGGAATTGTGTTCTATCCTAATCCTTTTACAAACGAGCTTACAATTGAGAAAAAAGGAAATAATGACAAAATAAAATTTGAAATCATTAATCCGGCGGGTCAAATAATAAAACAAGGGATACTTTTAGAAAAGGTAATTGTTGACACTCGTCATTTATCTAAAGGGATTTACATGCTTAAGTTTGAAGACGGTACAAGTGTAGAATTGAGAAAGCTTATTAAGGAATAAATTAATCAACTACTTCCAAGTTAGAGAACCACTTCAAAAGATCTCTCCGCTTTGCCAGGAGATGATGTATTCTATCTTATGATTGGGAGAAAAGTGAAGGCGCCTGGAAGGTAAGGTCGGCCTTGAGATTAATGTATCTCAAGCTTTCTAATATTTCAGCATCAACCCCATTCTAACCTACATTTATTAGGGATTAATTAGGTTCCTATATACATCCTATATACCTCCTATATACATCCCATATACCCCCCATATACCCCCTATATACCCTCTCTATACGATTTATGTATATAGAACCTATTTGCGATGTGCTTGTGATCTATTTAGCTATTCAATGAATCCTTAATGGTTTTCCTTTGGATGGTTATAATTGAATTATCAGAGGGAATAACTAATAAGGATAATTAATCAGGGCTGGTACAAAAAAAAAGAGGCAAAGCTTAGCCTTGTCTCTTTACTCCCTTGAACTTCACCCCTCAAGGAATATTTGGTTGCATGAAAAGGATCTTTATTCCTTTATTAATTTCAATTTGAATTTAATTTATGCTTTAAAGCGTGTTCTTTATGGCTTTAAGTGTCTTTTTCTCTCCACCGGTATCAACTCTGATAAGGTAAGCACCATTTGGAATTGTACTCAGGTCGAGATTTCCCTGTGCTGTTTGAATCTCAGTCTTAGTCTTAATTAATCTGCCAGCCATATCATATACCTGAAGATCAGTCTTTTCATACATTTTACCTAAGGCAATGCTGAACTTACCATCTACTGAAGGATTTGGGAATACAACCATTTCTTTCTCTCCGTTAACAATTGAATCACCTTGTACTATTTCAGTTGATTTTCCGCTATTGAATTCAGAAATACCTGCATCCGGGGCACCTGCTACCGGAACTGTTCCACCATAATAGTCCTTTGTTAAACTTACGCTAGCACCTTTGTTGATAGCAACAGAACCTGATTGTAAGTGGAAATCCTGATTTGATGCGTTAACAAATGATGGGTTACCAACCACTGAGTTCATGTCATTGCCTGTTGCGTTTCTCCATGCACTTAAACTTGCATAGTTATTAATGAAACCCGACTGCTGGGTATTGAATACGTTATTATTTGAAGTAATTGAACTACCCGACTTGATTGCTTTGGCTGAACCGGTAATGTTGAAAATATTATTTCTTAATGAAAGTGTAGTGTTCGTTCCTGAAGTAACTCCGTAAAGAGTATTGTTGTAGAACACATTATTACGACCGGTAAAAGTGTAACTTGGTTGTAAGCTAACACCGGTGCGATTATTTGCAAAGGCATTGTAATAGGCATCAGTACGTGCGTATGCATAAATACCATACTCTGCATTCTTGATCATATTGTATCTTACAATAACAGTTTTAGTAGTTGCTGAAAGATATATTCCACTAGTATTGTGACTTGCATTACCAATGAGTGTGTTTCTTTCAATAGTTCCTGAATAGTTGTTACCCCATGCAATGATGCAAAACTTATTACCCATTGATGAGTGATCAAGAATATTATCGTGAATATTAAAGCTTAGGTTGTTAGTTGAAGCCATTTGGATACAGTCGCCTGATGAATAACTTTGATCAGGATTGACCAGATATTTTTTATTAACATCAAATACAGTGCAGAATCCAATTTCAATATTGCTGGCGTCTTTGATATAAATTCCATCATCACCGGTATCATTAATGGTGCTCTTGAGGATTTTATTGCCTGCCGAAGTGGTGATTACTCTCACACCCCATTGAGTATGGTGTATTACACAGTTATTTACCTGATTGTTAGATGCATTTGTTCCCTGAATAGCGACACCGGATACCCAGTTTCCTGAAGAGGTAATTTCAAGGTCTTTAACAGTTACACTAGCCGAACTGCTAATATTGATAATATGGTTACCTGATCCGGTAGATGTGATCTTAGCTCTGTTACCGGTTCCATAAGTTCCGAGAATTACATTTGATTTACCATTGATAGCAATACCTGTGGAAGTATTAAAATTAGTACCTGATTTCTGCAGATAAGTATTTCCACTGTTAATAGTGAACTTTGTCCATGAATTATATGGATTTGTTTGAGAACCATTTTGGGTTGATCCGGTGTAAGTTGGATCAATGTAGATTGTTGCACCAAATACCATAGCTGACATCAGAAAGTAAAAGCCTACCAATAGCATGGTTAATACGACAAATCTTTTACGTGGAGTGAATTGAGTTTGAACAGTTACGTTTGAAGTAGTTTCTGTAGTGAAGTTTCTTGTATTCATTCTAGTAGTGGTCAAGCGGTTAGGTTTGCTGCTTGAGTTACTCGCTATAATGAATAATAATGCCGCTGATAATTGAAAATGAGAAAAATCACTTCAGAGCATAAACATGCTTTCATCAAATTCAGTAATATCAAGGCTTTCAGGAAGTTTATCAGCTTCACAAAAAAAATAAATCTTCCTCATGCCAGGCGAAAAAGACGGGGAATAAGAAGGTTTTAAATCCCGTCGCGGGGAAACATTCCCCGACAATCGCTTATAAAAAGAAAGACGCGATCGCTCGCGTCCCTCCTCATTTTTTTCTATTTGTTGTTGCTAGTCTTTTAGCAACTTAAATTTCACAGTGCAAGTTAACAGAGGTTTGGTTATTCAAAAACGATCTTCATTTCAACCCTTCTGTTCTTCTGTCTACCTGCAGCAGTCTTATTATCTGCAACCGGACGCTGCTGACCGAACCATTCAACTAAGATCTTTGGTTCTTCAACCCCTTGTCCGATAAGATAATCTTTTACAGCTTGTGCCCTGTTCTTTGATAGTTCAAGGTTTTTAGCAGGAGTACCTGTGTTATCAGTATGACCTGATAATTGAACTTTCCAATTGCTTTTAGCTTTCAGCATACCGGCAAGTTCATTAAGAGAAGGATAAGATACAGGTTTAATGACAGCTTTACCAGTTTCGAATTCAAGATTAGAGAAAGCTCTTGCTATAATTTCCTTTTCTTCCTTCTTCATTTCCGGACAACCTTTGTTAGCTACAGTACCAGGAGTCTTAGGACACATATCAACATTGTCGGCAATGCCATCACCATCTGTATCAGGACATCCTTTGGTTTCTTTAGGTCCGGGAGAGGCCGGGCATTCATCCATTTCATCGGGAACACCATCTTTGTCATAATCGGCAAAGGGGCAACCACCAAACTCAGGCTTTCCAGGTTGGTCGGGACAATTATCTACTTTATCAGCAACCCCGTCATTATCACGGTCGGGACAACCATTCATTGCTAAAGAACCAACTAAATCTGGACATTCATCATCTTTATCGGCTATTCCATCACCATCACGATCCGGACATCCGTTAAGTGCTGCAATGCCGGCTTGATTCGGGCAATGATCCTGAGAATCTATAATTCCGTCACCATCTGAATCAGGACAACCATTGAATTTTGCCAATCCGGCTTCACCAGGACAATTATCATTCTTGTCGGATATTCCATCACCATCTCTGTCGGGGCATCCATTTAATTCTGCGGGACCAGGTTCTGTAGGACATTTATCATTAGCATCGGTTATACCGTCACCATCAGTATCGGGGCAACCCTTCATTGCCCATACACCCGGAACATCAATACACTGATCAAGTTTATTGCTCACTGCATCCTTATCCCTATCTTTTGGTATATTTCTAAATACCGGGATCTTGACCATTGCATAAGCATCAATATTATAAGTCTTTGAACCTAAAATCGCACTTATACCGGTGTTTGTACCAATCCAAATAGGACCCATACGCAGTGCCAACCCTGTTCTTAATCTTCCAAACTGATCAACCTGAATAGGTATCGCTGCACCAAACCATTTTTGATCATAGCGTGGTGTAAGACTGAAGGTTGAATAATAATGTGTTTTAGTATTAAGGGCTGTTGCGTTGCGTAATGAAATATAAGGACTGAAATTAAGATACAGATCCTTTGCCATTCTGTAGTCAACAGAAATATTTAAAGCTGTTGGCAGGCTCATTCTAAAACTCTCAGATACATTCTCTTTGAAGTTAAATCGGTTTTTAAGAGTATCATTTAAATCCTCGGGATTCTTAATATGGATTTGTGAGAGCTGCCAATTTATAATATTAGCTGTAAAATCCTGGCTATTGAACATTTTGCTGTACTTAATTGAGCCAAGATCAACCAGTGAAACACCAATTCTTAATAAATATTTATCTTCATCGGGACGTTGCATACCTTCACGTCCATCCATATTATATTTATGATCATTAATGTTTGGACGGTACTCATACACGAAACCGATGTTCATTCCAAATCCGGGGTCAGAGATAAAATCAAATGGGTCGGAATTGGCATTATCAAAGTTACCTGCAAGTCCGTAGTTCAATCGGGAATTATAGATTGAAAGTATGTCAGGATTTGTACCAGCCGGCCGATCTACTCTGAAACTGAACTCAGGAGAATTAACATAACCTGAAGCAATTCCTTGTAAGTATTTAAGAGTGATACCCCCTTTAAGAAAATGCACTTCAGATTTTAAAGGAATCACTTGAGCAAAGGTAAGACCGAGTTCTGTCCACGCATGGCTTTTAATACTTACGTTCTTATTGGTAATAGTTTTGTTTAGAAGTGGCTCGTAATCAAAATCCTCAGCCAGGAAAGTAGCTAGGTCCTCTGTAACATTATCAAGATTCACTATTTCACGGCTCGTGATAGTAAAAGCAAAAGCACTTTTATCGTTGATATTGACCATAAATGATGGGAGGAATGCACTAATTGCAGCCAATCCCGTTTTGTCTTTTCCATTCTCGTGCCTCTTAAGATATTGATCCCAATATAGCGAATCATCAAGTTGAGAGAATTTAAATAAACCCTTCCTTTGAAGTGACAGGTAGTTATTGCTTACTTGCCCATTAATACCAAAAATTACCATATCAAACTTATACCTTGAGTCGGCAATTGAAGCAGGTTGCAGCATAATTCCGCTAACACCCGCATAGTTGCTTTGGGTGAAAGGCATATATTCCTGGCTATAGGAAAGTTTAAAACTAGTGGTGATTAAGGAGAAGATAAATAGAATCAGGTAAATAGACCTCTTCATAAGGGATGGTTTTTAGGTTGACTGACTACTTGATTTTATTAAGTAATTGTGTGGAAATTTACAAAATTTCCAATACCAAATACAATACTAAATCAGTTAAGTTATCAACCGATACTAATATCCCCTATGCTTAAGCGAACTATTTAAACTCCCAAAGATTTATAAGTTCTTAATTATCAGTATCTGGAACACTGATTTTAAGAGAACTTAACGGCGAATAGACATAATCAGTTTTTCCCTTAGCTGATTCTCTCTTTTCAATTTTCTTATGTATTTTTTCTAAGTATGCTTCAATAATCTCACGAGTCTCGTCTGTGAGAGAGATTTTGCTATCTTCTTTCATTTGGTGCAATAAATTTCCAGCAAAAGTACAAAATTTCTATACATAATACAATGACACTATCTATATATTATTTCAGTAGTGTTATAAAGTTACAGCATTATAAATCATTGAATTAGTACCACTGATATGAATAATGTTCCTTTTTTATGCTCTTTATGACTTATTTAAATTTATTACAAACGACATGTTTAACGGGTATAGCTTAATATTATGAACATATATAGCAACTGTATGTTAAATGGTGGAATTCAACCCTATTATAAACATGAACATTAAATCCATACTTATGGCTATAGCAATTGCAACAGGTTTAGCAGCCAACGCACAAGATCAGATTAAAAAAGAATTACCGGTTTTCATGGTCGAAAACCAAAGTAAGTTAAACTTTGCTCAAACTATTGAGCATATTTCAAAAACTACAGCTGAAAATAGTTGGAAGGTTCTTTATATTCACGATCTGCAGGAAATCATGACAAAGAATAATAAAGTAGTGTTTCCTGTAAAGGTAATGGAACTTTGTAATCCTGTTCTCTCTTACCGCATTTTATCAGTTGATAAGGAACGTTATGTAACACCAATGTTGCCTTGCCGTATTTCAGTTTATGAAAAATCAGATGGTAAAACGTACATTTCTCGTCTTAATGCAACTGCATTTGCCGGATTTATTGGTGGTGAATCAGGTAAAACAATGGAAGAAGCTTTTGATCAAATCGAAAAGTTCATCTCAGACATCATTGTAAAATAAGAAGTAAGAAATTGCCACATCGGCTTTTGTAATCTTGAAGGTAAGTAGTAATAAATTGTTACTTAAGTTGTTGTGCTGTTAAAAATAAGTAGATAGAAAATGCTACTTCTACACAGGTGTGTTTAATTTTTAACGAAATTAAAAGATAACTTCTTTCCGTTGCGAGACAACAACATGCCATAGTATATTCCTGCAGGATATGATTTCACAGAAATGCTGATTTTATCTCCCTGTGGGAATATCTCATTATTATATACGCATACACCGGTACTGTTGAATAAATTTAATGTATAAGCTTTAAATGGCGCTTCATTCTGAACACCGGATATATAGTTGCTACTATTCATGCCCTGTGAATCAGGTAATACAATATTTAATAGGTCATTAGCCGGGTTTGGGTATACTTTCAGTGCATCTATAAAATTCTCTTCCAATCCGAGTCCACTCAAATGATAGATAATAGTAACTGTGGCATGTACCGGCTGATTGAAGGTTGTACTGTCGAAGAAAGTATAAGTAACAGAAGACTTCCCGGGTGGTAACAGAGGTAGTTCAAACCGGCGAATATGAGTTACATGCGATGCAAATGTTGAATCTTTAGCACCAGGTTGAATAGAATCAGCTATATCAGTAATTTGTGCATTGGGCCAGCATGAGATGCCAAAACAAAAATAATCAGATGTACTGTCATTCATAAAGTTTACAGTCTTTTTCAGGAACACTGCAAGTGGTTTATCTGTAGTATTTTTAAGAGTGAGGTACTTAGTTAAGACAATAGTAGCAGGATCACTGTCGTATATCGTTATTGTCGAGTCATTAACCAGAGTGTTCCCATTAAATCTATCCATTAATTGTAGTTGCTGAGAATAAGCAACATAGGTATAAAGAAGAATACAAATAATCAGTAATCTTTTTTTCATCCAAAGTGATTTTAGTCGACAAAAATAATTGAATTTTCATATTTTTGGACCTCGATAAATTAATCTTAATTGTACACAACTAATCCTAAAAAAAATACTTTTGTAAAAAATACTCTCCCATGAAAAAAACTTTACCTATTACTCTTTTCATAGCACTCTTAATTTCAGCCATTTCAGCAAACTGTCAATCAACAGGTATGGACTTTGAATGTGAAGAATGCACCGGCCCATCACATCATCTCTATACTGAACTTGATCAGGGAAATGTTGTGATAATTGATTATGTGATGCTTAACTGCGCTCCATGTGTATTGGCTACTACTGCACTCAATAAAATAATGACAGAATATGAGAGCAAAGGAAGGGTTAAATTTTACTCTTTTGCTTTTGCCGATTACGTTAATTGCGACCAAATGATGGCATGGAAAAGAAACAGCTATTTCACTCAACCTGTATTCATTAAAGGGGGCACTCAGGTAACATATTATGGCGGTATGGGTATGCCAACCATTGTTGTTTTGGGCACAAATGAACACAAAGTCTTTTTTAAGGGTGTAGGATACACTCCTGAAATGGATGCACAGATAAGAACTGCAATTGACAGTGCACTCTTGTATAGTCCGGTAGGATTAGAGGAAGTTGCAGGAAGTGATCGCTTTACTGCTTATCCAACGGTATTTACTGACAATTTGAATATTACAACCAACAAGGTTCCTCAGCAATCTGAAGCAGTGATATTTGATGCATCAGGAAGAAAAGTTAAATCAGTTTCATTACCTGAAACAGGTAAAACCAATGTAAACACCACTGATTTGTCGAAAGGTTTCTATTTTGTCAGGTTAAAAAGCACCGGTTTAAGTTCTGAAAGTGTGAAACTTATTAAGGAATAAGTAATTACCCGATAATTCAGGTGAATAAAGAACACTCTTTAAAATTAAAATTCTTTATTACAGAAATTATTCCATCAATTTCAATTTTTAATACCCTACAATTTAAAACTGTTTAAATGAAGAGAACTATACTCCTTTTATCTATACTTCTGGCATCGTGTCAATTAATAACAGCCCAATGTTGCTCACCGGGAAATCCTGTATCGGGAAGTGAACATACCGGAACATTACCGGGTAAAACACTTCGTACTATTACTTTTTACAGGCATAGCTTTTCGGATACCTACTATGAAGTGTCCGACAAATCCTCATATCAGGGATCACGTGCAGGCTATGATTTTATAGGAGAAGTAATATCCTATGGTTTCATGAATAGATTGGCTGTTGATGCTGAATTGGGTTATTATTTCAATAAATTTCAGGACAGCGATGTATTGGGGAAGTTTACAACTCATGGATTCAGCAATGCAGTATTATCAGTTAAATACGCAGTCTTGAAAACCAAAAAGGGTTTGGAAGTTACTGTTGGAAGCGGCATTAAGATGCCTATATTTCATAAAACATTTACAGATGAATATGGTGTTCCATATACACAGGATATTCAACCTTCAACAGGAGCCTTTGGATATGTAGGACAAGTATATGCTTTGAAGAGTTTACCTTTAAGCAAAATGAGATTAGTATTCAACGGCCGTTATGAGCATAACGGATATAACAATGACGATTATCGGTTTGGGGATGCACTAATAACATCACTTTTCATAGGCCGGACCATTACAATGAACTGGTCGGCAGTAATACAACTGAGAAATGAATATAGGTGGGAAGATTTTCAGAGCAAAACAAGGTATTTAGCTACAGGTGGTGATATCATTTTTGTAAGTCCACAGATTAGCCATACATTCAAAAATAAAATGACCGTATCGGCTTCAACTGATTTACCCGTTTACCGCAAATACAATGGCATTCAGCTTGGTCCAAAGTATGCATTTGGAATAAGCCTGGTTAAAGATTTTAGACTATGAAAATGCAAAAGGCGCTGATAGCAGCGCCTTTTAGAATAGTTGTTAGGGTATTTGTACAAGGAAACTTAAATAACGAAATGCTGCATCGCGGCATTTCTTACAAATCAAGCGTATAAGTTATATTTATGTTCAAGGACTCTGCGGCCGCGCTGCATATCCATATACTTACCACCTGAATTATCTTTTTGAACAGCCGGTTTTGTTTCATTACTTGCAGGTGCAGGTTTTGATTGGCCGTTAGTATTTTCGTTCTTTATGCTATCGGATGCTTTTTTCTCCTGCGAGGAGTAATTCATATATCTTGAAGAAGAGGAAAGTGTATTATTATCGATTGTTGAAACGGAAATGTTTGCTGAGGTTGAAGTTTGATCAGTATTCAAATAAGCTGGTGCGCAAAAAGCCATTGTTGAAACAGTCATCGTAAGTGCCAGAGTGAGGAAAGTCTTCATTGTTTCAGTATTAATCGTTAATTAATAAATTAGCATTTGCCACAGTAATACGAAAGATAATGCCATCTGCTGCAAGTGGTTGTTACCATTTGAATTAAAAATGGCCCTTTTGTAGTAATACCAAGGCCTACAAAATTATTAATCAGAATAAAACATGCTTCTTAACTCCGCTGGTTTCAGTGGAGTAAGAAGGTATAAATGCGCGAATTGGGGAAAAAATCTACGGCAACGAAGCTCAGATAGATTAAGTAATTGGGATAATTACTTGTTTTTAAACTTCATGCAACTTAGCAAATCTTTAACAGCAATGGTTACGATACCCGATTTTATATCTGACATTGCATAAGGAATAATTAATCGGTTATTATGGATTATAGCGCCACAAGAATAAATGACATTAGGAACATAGCCTTCACGTTCTTCTTCATTTGGCGATAATAAAGGTTCTTCAAGTGTGGCAATTATCTTTGTCGGGTCTTCAAGATCCAATAGAATCACACCCATAAAATACTGCCTCATTGGGCCAACACCATGAGTTAATACAAGCCATCCTTCACTTA
>JBLMZZ010000054.1:0-26741 GCA_050259095.1 Omnitrophica WOR_2 bacterium
GATTATACATTAACAGCTTCAGATGCCAACGGGTGCCAAAATAGTGATGGTTTAACAGTAACTATTACCGGTGGACCTTTAACAAGCCAAGTGACAGCTACTGATGATGAGATTTGTAACGGAACTGCGACAACACTAAGAGCGATACCTTCGGGTGGCTCAGGAATTTATACTTATACGTGGACTTCAACTCCTGCTGGCTTTAATTCAGATCTTCAAGAGGTGACGGTAGTGCCAACTGTAACTACTGCATATCACGTTGCTGTGTTTGACAATTTTACAACAGTCAACCTTGATAAAACCGTTACTGTTAATAATAATCCTGTAGTAACTGCAAGTAATGATGTTACAATACCTCATGGTACGAACACTAACCTTACTTCAACAGTTACTGGTGGGAGCCCAATGTTTAATTATTTATGGGGCCCTCCGGGATATGTTACCACACCTTATGCAGCAAGCACTCAAACTACAAACCTTTATGGATCACAGATATTTAATGTTAAAGTTACTGATACTGAAGGTTGTATTGGAACTGATGTAGTTTCAGTTACAGTATCCGGTGGTGCTCTTTCGTTAAATCCAACTGCTGAAGATTCTGTTATTTGCCGCAATGAAAGTACTATTATAAGAGCTTTACCAGGTGGTGGATCAGGACAATATGTTTCATATAACTGGACATCTAAACCAGCCGGATTCACGTCAACAACTGCTGAACCTACAGTTTCACCAACGGTTACTACTGTATATAAGGTAACAGTAAATGATGGATATAACACTGTGACTGATTCACTCAAAGTTAGAGTTGATCAATTACCTGTTATTGATATTATTCCTGATGACCCGCATATTTTGGTAATAAGTCCAACTGAAATTGGTATTTGTGTATTCGACTCTATAGCACTTAATGCCGGTAATCCGGGAGCAGAGTTTTTATGGAGCAATGGATCTACTGATCAAAGCATTGTTATTGCAACATCAGGAATTACTTATGATGAACAATCATACAATGTTATAGTAACAAATCCGCTTACCGGCTGTGTTAATACTGCGCAGGTTAAAGCATATTTTACATTTGCCAATTGCAGCTATGGAATTGAAGAAAAGATGGCTGAAAACCGTCTTAAAATATATCCAAACCCTTCAATAACTGGTCAATTCAACATTACAATTGAAGAATTGTCGGGACACACCAGAGCTGAGATATTCAATTCGTATGGTAAGCTCATTTATTCTAAAGAATATATTCTCCAAAAAAATGTTACCTTCCGTGATGATATTAATATCAGCAATAATCCGGGCGGTGTATATTTTCTAAGGCTTTCAAATAGCGAAACGGTACTTATGAGGCAACTGATTAAAGGTAACTGAAAGCAAAAAATGCAATAGTAATTACTTAATACCCTAACAACCAAATATTTGTTAATTTAATGAGAAAGATCAATCTTGTTGCCTTTTTGATAGGTTTTACGGCAATAACTGCGTTTGCGCAGGAAACTTCCAGATGCTCATATAAACTATTGCATCAAACTGATAACTGGTTTTTTCGCTTGAATGCAGGTATGCAATTTAATGGCGAATTGGGTAATACTACCGTTACACCTAATAATTTGCCTTCATCAGCTCCTAACGTACCTTTTGCTAATGGAACTTCAGTCTTATCCGATGAAACCGGGAAACTTATTCTCTATTCCGATGGGATGAAAGTATGGAATGCTCAGAATAAAGATATAAGCAATGGATTGGCATTAGGCGGTGATTTCGGTTCTCTGCAATCCGCTCTTATTGTCCCAAATCCTTCCATTAAACAGATGGTCTATATTTTTACAACAGGACCTGTTGAAACGCATAAAGGCTTGATGTATTCAAGGGTTGATATGACCTCTGATGCTGGTAATGGTCAGGTTATGGAAGCAGGTAATGTTCTTCTTGGTGATGCTGTACCTGTTATTTGTAGTGTTAAATCAAATGATAATGATTTTTGGGTGTTAACCCGTAAGCTTGAAAGCACTGACTTCTATGCTTATAAAGTAGATGCCAATGGTGTAAATACTAATCCTGTTATTAGTTCTGGTGGTACACCAATTAGTTCTAATGTCGCAAGTAGAGAAGCTGCTGCTATTATGAAATTCGCACCAAAGGGGGATAAAGTTGCTCTTTGCTCCTACGGGAAAGGAACAATTGAAATCTTTGATTTTAATGACTCAAATGGTACTGTTAGCTATAATCAAACTATCAGTGTTCAATTACCTACTCCGGTTTATGGACCATATTACATTGAATTTTCTCCTGATGGTCAAAAATTGTATGTTACAGTTCTGAATGCAGGAACAAACGTTAATGTGCAAAATTATCTTTATCAATTTGATCTTGCTAATGGTGGTATAGAAACTAAACTTAATCCTACTCCTCTTAAAGATGATGTGTTTGCATTACAATTAGGTAGAGATGGTAAAATTTATGTTACAAGAAAAAATAAAGGGGTACTTGGAGTAATTGAGAATCCTAATCGTCAGGGCAATGCATGTAATTACAATGAATCAGCATTTAATCTGGTTGAAAGTCAGGGTATGTTAGGACTTCCAAACTTTGTTGCCAGTTTTCTTAATATCCCTGCTGTTGACTATGATACAAAATGTCTGGGAGATGGTACTGTATTCACTATGCAGAATACTTCTAATATTTCGACGGTTGATTGGGACTTTGGTGATCCGGGTTCAACAGACAATATAATAATTGGTGGTACCGTAAACCCTACGCATGTATTTAGCAAAGATTCTACTTTCACTGTTAATTACACTGAACATTTTAATGGACAAAGTTGGACTAATTCAATTGATGTAACTATAAATCCACTACCAGCTGAAAGCTTTGCTGCTATATATCCAAATGATAGTACTTATATAGTGAATGGATCTAGTATTCTGGTTTATGCCAATCCCGATATGTACTCTTATTATTGGCAAGATGGAAGTACAAATATCTCATATAATATCACTCAGCCAGGCACCTACACCGTATTAGTGGAAGATATGAATTGTTGTAGTATCATGGATACACTATACGTTGTGCCTCTTGATATTAAAATTCCTAGTGCTTTCTCTCCTGATGGTGATGGACTTAATGAGACTTTTAGTGCCATTGGTCCTGAAGTTGCTATTATCGATCTGTCGTTTTCAGTCTTTAATAAATGGGGACAGATGGTTTGGCAGACCAATAATCTGGCAGATGAATGGAATGGAAAGATTGGATCAACACCTGCTCCAGCTGGACTTTATACTTGGTACTTAACCCTCAATGTTAAAGGTAATCAAATGAACAATGGAAAGGTTAAGTTAACAGGTAATCTTATGCTGTTTAGATAAAATTCCCTTAACTGATATTTTAATAAAGCCGGTTTACCCGGCTTTGTTTATTTTTGCAATAATGAGAATAAATACAGAAAGTGAAATCTACTTATCCGATCTTTCAGGGAAATTTCTTATTTCTGCAAAACGAAGAATGATTCAATAACATGAAGAAAGGAAGTAAGATCACCGATTACCTGAATAGCTTCTTCACCGAAAAAGTGATTGATATTTTTAACAGTGACATCAATCCTCAATTGGAAGTAGCAATCATTAATGGACGTTATCAACTTAATGCAGGAAGTGTTAACTATTCATTTGGTCCCCTTCATGATGCTTTTAGAAAATACTTCAGCAAAGATCAACCATCATTAAATGACGATTCACAGGTTCTTATTCTGGGTTTAGGGGCCGGTAGTGTAGCGAATATTATTAGAAATGAACTTGAATATAAATGTCAGATAACTGGTGTGGAAATTGATACAGCTGTGGTTGAAGCTGCACGTAAACATTTTGCACTGGATAAAGTCACTAACTTAAATGTTATAATCGATGATGCTTATGACTTTGTAGAAAATAGTACTGACAAGTATGACCTTATAATAGTTGATCTTTATATAGAGGATAAAGTCCCGCTTAAGTTTGAATCTTTTCAGTTTATTCAAAATTTGAGACGACTGTTGTATAAAGAAGGCAAGGTAGTGTTTAATAAACTTAAGCAAGCTGGTAAGGAAGAAATGCAGATTGAAGTTCTTACTAAATATTTTCAAACTATTTTTGAAAAGACAGATATTGTAAAAGTTACCGTTAACAAAAACTGCCCAAATTATTTTTTGACTGGTATTGTTACCGGATAAGATATCTAATTCAACAAAATAATAATACGAATTATCAATGGAAAGAAGCAAGGAATGGTTTGCAGGTCAAATTAGTAAATCAATGAATTTGCAGGTATGGCAAGTGTTTAACACAATCAATCTCATGGATGGTGGTGCTACCATACCATTTCTGGCAAGGTATCGTAAGGAAATGACAGGTGGTCTTGATGAAGTGATCCTGGCTAGTGTACGCGATAATTATGAAGGAATAAAAGAACTTGAGAAGAGGAGATCATTTATATTGGATTCAATGACTGAGCTCAACGTACTTACTCCGGAGCTTGAGAAGGAAGTAACTTTTGCTTCTACACTTACTGAACTTGAAGATATCTATCTTCCCTTCAAGCCTAAAAGAAGAACTCGTGCAACTATCGCAAGAGAACGTGATCTTGAACCACTTGCTACTCTTCTAATGAAACAAATGCCAATTGATCCTGAATCAAAGGCAGAAGAGTTTATTAACCCCGAGAAATCCGTGCTTTCAATAGATGATGCACTTGCTGGTGCGAGAGATATTATGGCTGAGTGGATAAGTGAGGACAAGCAGGCAAGGGAACGAATGAGAACTGTTTTTACAAGAGAAGCAACCATAAGTTCAAAACCTGTAAAAGGCAAAGAACTTGAAGGAATACTCTATCAGAATTATTATGATGTTCGCGAAAATCTGCTTAAATCACCTTCACACCGTGTACTTGCTATGTTCAGAGGAGAAGAAGAAGGTTTTCTGAAGCTTTCAATAGACCCTGAAGAAAACACTCCTATTGAAGTTCTGAAAAGAATATTCATAAAGTCACATAATAAATCCGCTGAACAGGTAGAATTGGCAATCACGGATTCTTATAAACGACTTTTGAAGCCGTCGATAGAGAACGAAATGCGCCAAATAGTTAAAGAAAAAGCTGATCAGGAAGCTATACGGGTATTTACTGTTAATCTTCGTCAGTTATTGCTTGCACCACCTTTGGGACAAAAGATGGTACTGGCTTTAGACCCCGGATTTAGAACAGGATGTAAGGTTGTTTGTCTTGACAGACAAGGAAACTTATTACATAACGAAACTATTTATCCTCACCCGCCGCAAAATGAAGTAGGAAATGCAGTTTCAAAGATTAAAAATCTGGTTTCATCATATGGTATTGAGGCAATTGCTATTGGCAATGGGACTGCCGGAAGAGAAACTGAAAACTTCATAAGAAGAATACCATTCGACAGACAAGTGATTTGCATAATGGTAAATGAAAGTGGAGCTTCTGTTTATTCTGCTTCTCCTGTTGCCCGGGAGGAGTTCCCGGAATATGATGTTACAGTTAGAGGTGCAGTTTCTATTGGTAGACGACTTATGGATCCATTGGCTGAATTGGTTAAGATTGACCCAAAATCAATAGGAGTAGGGCAGTACCAACATGATGTTAATCAAACTGCTTTGGGAAGAAGTCTGGAAGATACTGTAGTCAACTGTGTAAATCAGGTTGGTGTTGAACTTAATACTGCTAGTAAGCAGTTGTTAAGTTACGTTTCTGGATTAGGTCCTTCACTTGCAGAGAAGATAGTTGACTATCGTAAAAAGAATGGGGCCTTCAGATCCAGGGGAGAACTTCTAAAAATTAGCCGTTTTGGTGATAAAGCTTTTGAGCAGGCCGCTGGTTTTCTAAGAATACGTAATGCTGAAAATCCATTGGATAGTAGTGCTGTTCACCCCGAAAGCTATCACATTGTTAACCATATGGCTAAAACGTTAAACCTTAGTCTTAAGGATTTAATTGGTAATAAGGAGATTAGAACAAAGATAAAACCTGAGCAGTTCATAACAGAGAAAGCCGGATTGCCAACTATACTTGATATTATAGAAGAACTTTCAAAGCCTGGACTTGATCCACGTGATAAATTTGACCTTTTTGAATTCGATAGTAAGATAAATACAATAGAAGATCTCAAACCAGGTATGATCCTGAATGGTATTGTTACAAATATCACTGCTTTTGGTGCTTTTGTTGATATTGGAGTTCATCAGGATGGCCTTGTTCACGTTAGCCAAATGGCAAATAGATTTATTAAAGATCCTAATGAAATAGTTAAACTTACCCAACAGGTGAAAGTGAAAGTTATGGAAGTAGATGTGATGCGTAAAAGAATATCACTTTCAATTAAAGAAGCAATTTGAGCAATTATTGATTTAAGTTGAATGTGCTGAGATTACGAAAGATTTAAAAGTCGCTTTCTTGAACTGTAGTAAATTCTTCAAAGTACATCATTGCTGTTGCAAAACAATTTTTAGGAAAATTAACCGTTGATAAGCGAATTATGTGATTATTATGAGAAAGAGAATACTTTGTTTTGCAATCATTTGCCTTTTTTTTGTTAATGTAGGAAATGCTCAAAGAATTATGGGTGCCTTGATTGCGGGAGTTAATGCAACACAGGTAGATGGTGACGAAGTATATGGCTATCATAAATTCGGACTGAATGTAGGCGCTGCTGCAATAATTCCAATAAGCGGTAACTGGTCCATAAGTATCGAAAATGTATATAGTGAGAAAGGAGCCCATCAACGTGCCAGATATAATGATTCACTTGATGGTTCTTATGATCTGAAGCTTAATTATCTTGACGTTCCGTTACTGATTCAATATACTGATAAAGGAATTATAACTTTTGGTATGGGAGGCTCCTGGGGAAGTTTAGTTAAGATATCTGAGCAACGAAACAACAGACCAATATCGGCTACTACACTAACCAGTGGCATATATAACAGAAGCGATATTGACATCCTTCTTGATGTGAAGTTCAGGCTGGTTAAAAGGCTTCATTTCGATGTAAGATATGCTTATTCCCTTAAGCCAATTGCTACTCGTGAAGTGGTGGATTCAAAAACCGGGTATCCTAACATCCGCGATCAGTACAATGGCATGTTCACATTTAGATTCTTTTATGTTTTTAATGAAAAACTCAGTGAGCGAGTGCAAAAGAATCTGCAGGTTAAATAAAAAGCTATTTTGAGTTGGTAAAAAACAATAAGTTAGCCTACATGTAACCCCAAATAGAACAGTTCAGTTAGTTTAACATATTCCTTTGTGTAGTTACCATGTAAGTCTCTGATTGATAGTTGACCTGTTTCAATATGGTCGCTCTCACCCTTAGTGAACTCCATCAATATTCTATTAGGCTCTTTCTCAGTTTTTGGCAGTATTATTAATTTACGTGTAACTGTTAGTTCATAATCAGTAGCTAATGATTCAAATTGACCATTTTCGGAAAATGGAATTATAACAGAGAGCTTTCCATTTGTGTTCAGTAGTGTTGAACAATCCTCAAGAAGTGAATTAAAAGGCAAATCATCATTATGACGGGCTGTGTTCCTTCCTGTATCAGGTGATTTGAGTGAATTATTAAAGTAAGGAGGGTTGGTAATAATATGGTTGAAAAGAGTAGTTCCTTTAACCATTTGAGTTTTAGTGAAATCTTTTAATGAAAGATGAATACATTGCAGTCTGTTTGACCAGGGACTGTCTTTAAAATTATTCTCTGCTTGTTTGCAAGCATTGATATCTATATCAATTGCAGTAATCAGTGCATCACTTCTTTGGGCACACATTAATGCAAGCAATCCACATCCGGTTCCAACATCCATTATATTCTTTGCATCAATTACGTCGGCCCAGGCACCTAATATTACCGAGTCAGTGCCAATTTTCATTGCACTAAGCGAATCCTCAACCGAAAATTGTTTGAATCTGAAAGCCATTATTAAATTAATCTTCAAGGTAAAGCTCTATGAGGCCTTCAGGAGCATTGGTAAGAATAGATTTCTTTTCCCTGTCAATTCCAATCACTATCTCATCAGTAACAGGTATAAGGATTTCTTTACCCTTAAAAAGGATACTAAGCACTGCCTGATGAGGGTATTCAAGAACTTCTGTGATGATACCAACAAAGCCATGAACCTTATCATACACTTCATATCCGGGTACCTCATGATAATAGAAGCGATTACCCGATAGAGGTTTTAACATTTCAACAGGCAGATATAATTCACACCCCGAGAGAATGGAAGCCTGGTCAATGGTATCAATATCAGGAAAAGTAATAACAGCTCTGTTATTATGTTTTAATTCAAAACTTTCAATTAAAAAAGGAATCAGTTGTCCGTTCATTTGAACGAAAACTGATTCCATATCTTCATAATCTTCTGGTGAATCAACATCTAAGTTGATTAGAAGGGCTCCTTTAGCGGCGAAAGGTTTAAGTATCTTGCCAAGATAGAAGTAGCCCTCCATAAGCAAAATTATTCTGCAGTAGGTTCTTCGGGAGTTTCTGTAGCTTCTTCAACTGGGGCTTCAGTATTTTCAGCTTCAGTAGCATGACTAGCTTCAACTTCTTGTTGGCGTTTTTTGGCAATCTCTGCAGCTCTGGCTTCATTGATCTTAATTTCTGCCTCGAAAAGTTTCTTTTTAGCTTCCTTTTCAGTTAACTGCTCTGATTTTATAGCACTCAAAAGTTTTGCCTGTTTTGCTTCTTTCCATTCATTGAACTTAACCTCAGCAACTTCTTTAGTGAAAGCTCCTTTTTCAACACCTTTCATAAGGTGATTGTAATGTAGAATACCTTCATCTGACAGAATATTCTTAACAGTTGGAGTTGGATCAGCACCTTTACGGAACCAATCATAAGCTTTTTGAAAATCAAGGTCAATTTCTGCAGGTTTGGCTACCGGATTGTAAGTACCAATCTTCTCAATAAACCTTCCATCACGGGGTGCACGACCATCCGCAATTACAATGTGATAAAAAGGTCTGCCCTTTTTACCAAAGCGTTGTAATCTCATTTTTGTTGGCATAAATACTTAAAATTTAATGGGTTATTATTAATATTTTAAAAGGAGTGCAAAGTAACGGATATTTTTTTAATTAAACAAGTGAAATCAATACCAAGAGTATTAAACTCCATGATTTAGAGAACTAGCTTTTTTAGTTACATCTATTTCTCTGATTCCTCCTTTACATCCTTTTTCTTCTTTTTGAAAATATCAAGATTCAAAAAATCGAAAAAGCCTCTTTTCTCCTTAATGATTTCATCAGCAGGAGGGATGGTGTCAGTTACAATATAATCACGTGCCGGACCTTTTAAATTGATCTCAGGTTTCAGATTATCATACTCTTCCTGAGTTATCCAACCTCTATTGAGCATTTTACCTGAAACCAATGTATAATAGCTGGCAAGGTATTCACGCAGATTACCCTCTTTATCAAATGAATACTTGAAAAGCTTTGGACGAGGTACTATACTAGCAAGATAAATACACTCAGCCAATGTAAGCTTTGAAACATCTTTTTTAAAATAAAAGTGTGCAGCTTCATTCACTCCATATGTTAATGGACCGGTTTCAATAATGTTCAAATATACCTCAAGCATCCTGTCTTTTGATACCATTTGTTTTGATTCTATAAGCCAGGTTATCAGCATTTCTTCAAGTTTGCGCGTAATATTTTTATTTCTGTTAAGGAATACATTTTTAACTAATTGCATGCTTATAGTACTTCCTCCACGAGCAAAACGCTTTTCTTTAATATCTGTGATAATACTATAACGAATAGCATCAGGTACAAAACCGTTATGGTAATAAAACTGCCCATCTTCTGAAGTCATTATAGCTTCTCTCAAATGCTCAGGAATTTCCGACAGAGGCTTATAATTTGGATTAGCTTCTCCTACTATGATTTCTCTTACTGGTCTGCCATTTTCATATGCAGTGTAAATGAAAGGTTCATTAATATAAGTGAAATTAGTATTGCCAAATCTTTCAACGGCAAAACCTTTTCCTCTTAACCGGGCTTCAAAAATCAACGAGTCAGGTTGTTTAAAGTCAATTTGAAAATTCAAATGAAAACTTAATTTTCCTCTCACTTTAATCCCTTCAAGGTCACTAAAGAGATTACCGGGTAATGAATTAAAGAATGACTGTGCATCAAATTCAGGTTCGTTAATTTTGAATGTCAGCTCTTTCTTTGGCTGCATAACATACTTTACATATGGATGAAATCCAGTTTCATTAAACCCTATATAAGTAGAGCTATCAACTTCAATATAAGACTTCCCTACATTCATTGCAAAAGATATCTCACTACCTTTTAACTGAACATCATAGGGCGAAATACGAGGATGATTAAACAGTGGACCTGATAGTTTTGCATTCCCTTTCAAGTGACTTACATCATCAACGCCCCGTTTAAATGACAGATTAATGCCAGCTGAATCAAAAGCAAAATAAGTATTCCACCGCTTTCTTATATAAGGAATTACAACTTTTTTAGAATCTGCCGATTTAATTGCCAGTTTAATTTCCTTTTCAGAGGCATCTATTAAACCGGCAACTTGCCAAAGATTTTCATGTTTATCTTCGGTAACTTGCACTGTGGTTTGAAAGTTCCTGTTATTGATAAGTAATTTTGGCATGTAAAAAGAAAAATAATTACTATCAAGATCTGCTTGTACTTTAAACTCAATAATTGAAGTTGTTGCAGGAATATGATTGAACAATGCATTCATTATTATAGCAACTCTTGAACCGTAATTCTTTTCTGATAAAGTGGTATCTATCTTGGATGTGTCTTTTGCTCTGTCGAGTAAAAACAGGTAATTACTAACAGTGCCTTCCCGTTTCAAGCTCATAAGAGTATTTTTCATTACAAGCTCCGAAAACCTGACGCGTCCAAAAAGTAATTCAAAAGGCCGAAAACTGACTGACAAAGAATCAACTGTAAGTAAAGTGTCTCTATTATCAGGTGTTACAGCAAATCCTTCGACCTTAACAGTACTAATTCCCGAAAATCTTGCGTCGGTATAATTTAAATCTATGCCATATTTTTGTTCTATTGATAGCATTTTGCCATCAATTACCTTACGAAGTATGCTATTCCTGAAAATAAAAGATACAACTATAAGAATTACAACCAGTGAAAGAAGACCGGTGAGTATCTTGAGTAAAGTTTTATACCTTTTACGCGGATAATTCAATATTTATTTTTTTGCAAAGTTACTAAATCTCTCTAATCCTTCGCAAATCTATAATGTAGACATTAGTGTTATCAATCATTTGAAATCTTAAACTTACTTACTCATATCTGTGTTGATTGTGATAAAACAATTAAATATAAATGGAAAGCAAATCAACCGACGAACATCCTCATGGAAAAGAACCTCACGGTAAAAGGTTGATTTATCTATCATTACTTGCGGTTGGAGTGGTATATGGAGATATTGGTACTAGTCCACTATATGCTATAAGAGAATGTTTTAGCGGATTACATAGTCTACCTGCTTCTTCAGATAATATATATGGTGTTCTTTCCCTTGTGTTTTGGGCACTTATTTTAGTCGTTTCGGTAAAGTACCTTGCTGTTATTCTCAGAGCGGACCATGATGGCGAAGGAGGAATACTTGCCCTTATGGAATTGGTGAAACCAAAAAAGAAGGGTTTTAAACTAACACTGATATCTCTTCTGGGTATTTTCGGGGCAGCTCTTTTATATGGTGATGGACTAATAACACCTGCAATATCAGTACTAAGTGCAGTTGAAGGTTTAACTATTGCAACTCCTTTCTTTGATCCATTTATTTTACCAATCACTATAGGTATCATCCTGGTATTATTCATTTTTCAGCAAAAGGGTACTTCACTCATCGGATCTATTTTTGGTCCCATTATGATTCTTTGGTTTCTTACTATTGCTTTATTAGGTCTAATGGCAATTATTAAACGCCCTGATATTCTAATTGCAGTTAATCCGGTACATGCCTTTGAATTCTTTAAAGCAAACGGAATACACGGCTTTCTTCTCCTTGGTGTCGTTGTTTTAGTTGTTACCGGAGGTGAAGCTTTATATGCTGATATAGGTCATTTTGGGAAATCGCCTATTCGACTGGGCTGGTATGGTTTTGTATTGCCTTGTTTGCTTTTGAATTATTTTGGGCAAGGCGCCTTATTATTACAACATCCTGAATTAAATGAGAATCCTTTTTACTTATTAGCCCCTTCCTGGGCTTTATATCCTATGGTTATTTTGGCATCTCTGGCTACTATCATTGCATCACAAGCTATCATTTCGGGTGCTTTTTCACTCACTTATCAAGCTATTCAACTAGGTTATTTGCCTCGAATGGTGGTAAAACATACTTCTGGGAAAGAACGAGGACAGATTTTTCTACCTCAGATAAATAATTTACTTATGATTGGTACTATAGCTGTTGTATTAGGATTCAGATCATCGGGTAATCTGGCTTCAGCATATGGATTAGCCGTGACTATAACCATGACAATTACCAGTTTACTTGCATTTATTGCAATGACCAGAATATGGAAGTGGGGTTTAGTCTTGTCAATTCCTGTTACTGTTTTATTTATGACTATAGACCTGTCGTTTCTTGGATCAAATATTGTTAAAATAATGAGTGGAGGCTGGTTCCCGTTGGCTGTTGCTACTTTAGGATTAATTATGATGAATACCTGGAAGGAAGGAAGAAGAATACTTGCTGTTCAATTATCGAGAATATCTCCTCCCGTTTCTCAAACACTTGAGGAATTCTTATCAGGGCATTACCCGCATATACCTGGAACAGCAGTATATTTGGTAAGAAATTCCAATAGAACTCCACCTGCTTTAATGCAGAATTTAAAGCATAATAAGGTCTTCCACCAACAAATCATTATCATGTCGATAGATATTGTTCAAATACCACATGTGGAAGCAGTAAATCGAATTAACCTTGAAAAGCTTTCAGAGGGATTTTATCGACTTAATGCCAATTATGGATTTATGGATTTGATTGATATAACTGAGTTAATGAAACATTTAAAAAAAACATCTTCCTTTAAAATTGACTTAGGAGAAATTACCTACATATTAGGAAGAGAAACACTTATACCAGATGCTGAACTTGGTTTAAATATTTGGCAGGACAAGCTCTTTTCATTCATGTCGCGAAATGCTCAAAGAGCAACAAGTTTCTATCATGTTCCCAGAACACAAGTGTTTGAAATAGGAACCCAGGTGAAAATATAAAGCAGATGAAGTTGTGAAGTTACCTATTGAAATGAAGAAAAATTCTCCTGAATATTCTAAAAAGCTATAGTTTTGTCCGCATGTTAAAGAGACTTATAGCTTTATGTTGCACTTTCATTTTAATCCTTTTTTGTGCAATAAAAATATACGCCGAAAATAATCAGTTGTCTGCTGATTCATTAAGAAAACTGTTACAAACTGCCAAAGGAGTCAAGCGCGTAAAAACGTTAAATTCACTGGCCGATGTATATATGTATTCAGATGGTCGTAAAGCTCTGGCATATTCCATAGAAGCATTTCATGAGGGAGAACATTTAAATAATACTGAGCTAATGGGCGTAAGTCTTATTCAGCAAGGGCTAGCATATAGTAATTTAGGTAGCTACGATACTTCAATTAATGTGATTAGAAGAGCTCTGAAGTTGCAAACATGGGATAAAAAATCAATTAATCTTGGCAGGCTATATACTGTTTTAGGAATTGCGAATGAAGGTGCAGGTATTAATGATTCAGCTCTTTATTATTATCATGAGGCTTTCCATGTATACTACTTAGCAGGCAATGATCAGGGAATTGTTAACACTTACCTGAACCTGGGCTGTTTATTTATGCGGCTCAAGAAATTTGATGAAGCTGAAGTAAATTTAAAAAGAGCCCTGGATGAATCTTTTAAACGAAAAGCTCTTAAGGCTCTTGGGTCTATTTATAATAACCTGGGAGTTGTTGAGGATGTGAAAGGCAAAAAAAAGAATGCACTTAACTACTATTCTAAAGCTTTAAAATATCAGGAAGTTGTGGGAAATATAAGTGGAACCGCCAGTATTTATCATAACATTGCTATAATACATTTTGATCTTGATGAATATGATCAGGCAATTGAAAATTTTGAGAAGTCGATTGCATTAAAATTTGAAACAGGTAACAGGGAAGGAATAGCCACTTCATACAGTAGTATGGCCGAAGTGTTTTTAAAAATGAAACAAACTGACAAAGCTGAGCAATATGTTTCCAAAGCAATACAAATTGCTAATCGAGACAGATATTTGGTTGTTGAAGCACAAGCTCACAAACAACTCGCAAGAATTTATGCTGAGCAAGGACGTTATAAAGATGCTTCAGTAGAATGGGAAAGAGCATTCATGTTCAATGACAGCTTATATAATCAATCAGTCAGCAGACAATTGTCTGAGATGCAGGCACATTATGAATTAAAACAGAAAGATCAGGAAAATTTGATTTTACGACAGCGCGAAAGCCAGCAAAGAATTAGTAATCGTTTCTTAACATTTGCTATCATTGCCATTGCCATTGTTGGTTTGTTGCTGCTAATCCTTCTCAGAATGAAAATATTATCAATGCGTAAGACCAAAGCGCTATTTGAATTTGAACTTAGTGCCCGAAACACCAGTATCCTGCTTAAAAATAAAGAGCTTACTACACTTTCTGCCAACTTTATAAGTCAAAGTGAAATACTTGGACAAATAAAAAATGAACTTGTTAGTGTAAAGGAACATATAGGTGAAAAACCTGCAGAGAGTATTAATGATCTTATTACTATGGTTAATAGTAATCTGGATATTGATTTAAACTGGAAGAAATTTAAAATGTCTTTCGAAGAATCTCATCCGGGCTTTCTTGAAAGACTTACTAAACTGGTCCCTGGTCTGTCACTTAATGAGCAAAAACTTTGCGCATTTATCTTTGTAGGACTTTCATCAAATGAAATGGCACAGGTAATGAATATTTCACTCGCTGCTGTTAATAAAAGCCGACAGCGTATGCGTAAAAAGATGCAGTTACCAGACCATGGAGATATAAATGAGTTTTTAAGTGAAGTATAACTTTTAAATAAAGTTACGAACGGAGCCTGTTGTCCCATTATTTGTCCTATCGTTTTTTTTGGCTGTTACCACCCACCTAAGTTACTTTGCCGTAAAAATGGTTATCTTCTAAAAACATTAAAATGATGAAAAAACTACTATTATTTACCGTATTATTCATTTTTGGATGCAATGCTTCAAGTTTTGCAGGGATAGTGATGTCAACACCCGATTCATGTAATGCAGTTGTTATAAACGACACTGAAGAACAAAATGGAATCTTTATCTCTGGCCCACAAGGTCAAAAAGCTGCTGTTGATATACCAATTGCATCTGATGTGCAAATGACTATTTCAGGTGTAAAAGTCACCTTATCAAGTATTAATGTTCCTACTTATATTAATTTGCGTTTTTACAATGATACATTAAGTACTCCTGAGGATTCTCTTGAACTGCCACAGCAAGTTCCCGGTGATATCATGTTCGACATTACAGATTGTGTAATTGATACCTTTGAAGTTGTAGGATATGAGCCAAATCATCAATTTGTTGTCAGAAATATCACTCTTACATTAAATCAGCCAATTGTATTAAATGGCAATTTAGTTCAGGGACGCTACTGGATGGGTGTATTATCTGATGCTAAAGCATGGGCCACTACAGCACATTATGATACCGGAGCTGGTGTTATTGGTGAATCAGTAGCAATGGGTTCTAACACTTTCGACTGGTTTCAAATGTTCAACCTCGAAGGTTTATATGAGTTAACAGCCATGTGTGATGTAACGGTATCAAACCATGATATATCTGTTAAAAATGATATCTCTGTCTTTCCTAATCCGGCATCTGAATTTATATCGGTTAGTGATAATACCGGGAAGCAATTAAAGAAAGTTGAAATATTCACTCTTACTGGACAAAAAATCAGGGAGTATAATTCAAACTTTGGCTATCTAAGTCTTTCAGGAATTAATAAAGGTCTTTACATTGTTAGAATTATTGACAATGAAAACAATATTTCAAATACTAAAATTACTCTGACAGGTATTTAAAATTATTATTCAACCTAATGCTAAAAGCCTGCTTTGCACAACAAGTGTGTGATGCAGGCTTATTTTTTTTGATTAGAAATTAACACTGTTTTCTCTTTTTCCAATTCGTGATTGCAGAAGCACAGATCTTCCCGGTTTCTGTGTTTCTGATAGTATGACAAATTGTATTAGTCTTTCGGTCAACCCGGGTAGTGATTGTTATTTTATCGCCTCTTTTAACTTCAGAAATAAAGTGTCCCTCAATTTCGTATAAGTAACAGTTTTCAATTATCTCATCAGGTATAGAATCCAAAAGCCATTCAAGATAGATAAGGTTATTAACATGCCCATACATATCAATCTCTGAAGCTTTTACTTTAAAATACTCAACAATCTGTAGCCCGTCAGTCTGCAAAAGCTTTTTGGCAGGAAGTTCAATAGATTCATCTTTTATGAAAGACCATCTTTTAATGATTTCGTCGAATATTGGAACCGGGCGGCGGCGTTTAATATCAAAGAAAATCCAAAGTCCTTTACCGCGACCAATTACATTCATCTTTGAATCGAAAATGATGTTTTCTCTAATACCCCTTATTGTGGAGTATTCAGATAACCATGTTCTTATAGTTATCTTTTCCTTATAGCGCGGATACTGTTTCATTTGGAGAAATCCGGATGAAAGTACCCAGCCAATATTCTGCTCGAGTAAATCATAAAGTCCATAACCAATTGCCTGACAATGCTCTGCAGCTGCTTCCTCCAGTAATGCCAGGACTAATGTTGGAGATGCTTCTCCAAACCGGTTTAACTCAAAATGTCTTAACTCGTATGATATATCAAAATAATTGTTCATCATTTTTGGTTACTTATTACAAATATAAGGCTTTAACGCCCTAATAGATGCTAAAACAAGTTTAATGATTAATCAATTCTTTTACTTTTTGACTATTTAAATTGACTAAGTTGAATAGTTTTTTTATAATAACTTTGTACTCAAGAATATAGGCATTGGCACACGATTCATTTTAAAAACTTATTAACATCCTTATTCCGCCTGCTGCAAATATTTATTTTTACAAAGACGCAACAAAAAGCTTAGTTAACTGATAATTAATGGGGATGAATAAATATAGCGAATGAGCAGATTTTCACACTTACATGTACACTCTAAATACTCGATTCTTGACGGCGCATCTGATATAGGAATGATGTTCAAAAAAGCTGTTTCGGACGGTATGCCCGGAATTGCACTAACCGACCATGGTAACATGTTTGGTGCCTTCAAATTTATTGCCGAAGCAGAGAAATATAATATTAAAGGAAAGCCTCCTGTTATTAAACCTGTCGTAGGTTGCGAATTTTATGTTGTTCAGGATCGGCATTTAAAACAATTTACACGTGACCATAAGGATACACGCTTTCATCAACTTTTACTTGCTAAAAATGCTGAAGGTTATAACAATCTCGTAAAATTATGCTCATTAGGGTACATTGATGGGTTATACAGTAAATATCCGCGTATTGATAAAGAACTAATTCTTCAATATCACAAGGGACTTATTGCAACTACATGTTGTTTGGCGGCCGAAGTGCCCCGCACAATAATGAGCAAAGGTGAAGAAGAAGCTGAAAAAACATTTAAATGGTGGCTTGACCTGTTTGGGGAAGATTATTATGTTGAACTTCAACGACATGGTATCCCTGACCAGGAAAAAGTAAATCAAGTATTGCTTAGGTTCGCTAAAAAATATTCGGTAAAGACAATTGCCACCAATGACTCTCATTATGTTGAGCAGGATTTCTATGATGCTCATGATATCCTTCTGTGTGTAAATACTGCTGAATTGCGTAGCACACCTACCATGAAGGATTATAATGATGATGAGGTTTCGGTAAAAGGTGCACGTTTTGCATTTTATAATGATCAGTTTTTCTTCAAAACAACCGATCAGATGGCTGCTACCTTCAGCGATCTTCCCGAGGCAATTGATAACACTAATGAAATTATTGATAAGGTTGAATTGCTGAGTCTTAAGAAAGATATCTTACTTCCTCATTTTGCATTGCCTGATGGAAGAACCGATCAATTTCAGTTTCTGTATGAAAAGACTTATGAAGGAGCAAGAAGAAAATATGGCGATTTAACTCCTGAAATAGAAGAACGTATCAGGTTTGAACTTGATACAATAAAAAAAATGGGCTTTACCGGATACTTCCTTATTGTAGCCGATTTTATTACTGCAGGTAGAGAAATGGGAGTGTTTGTAGGTCCGGGAAGAGGTTCTGCTGCTGGATCTGTTGTTGCTTATTGTGTTGGTATTACAAACATTGACCCACTTAAATATAATCTTCTGTTTGAGCGATTCTTAAATCCCGATAGGAAGAGTATGCCTGATATTGATACTGACTTTGATGATGAAGGACGACAAAAAGTTATAGATTATGTAGTTGAAAAATATGGTAGAAATCAGGTAGCACAAATTGTAACGTTTGGCACTATGGCTGCTAAAAGTTCAATTAAAGATGTTGCCAGGGTACTTAACCTCCCACTAAGTGATTCAAATGCTCTTGCAAAGCTTGTTCCCGACAGACCCGGTATTGAGCTTAAAAGAGTTATGAATGCACCCCTGTCGGGTAAAGATAGTCTCGCTGATAGAGAATCGCTGAATAACGACGACCTTGAGGCTGTTAAGAAGTTGCGTGAAATTGCTGCAGGCAATGATATAAAAGCTGAAGTTCTTAAAGAAGCAGTTGCACTTGAAGGAAGTGTTAGAAGTACCGGTACCCATGCAGCAGGAATTATCATCGCTCCAAGTGACCTTACCGATATTATTCCGGTATTAACATCTAAAGAAACCAACTTACTTATTACCCAATTTGAGGGAAAAGAAATTGAAGATGCCGGTGTTATTAAAATGGACTTCCTTGGTCTTAAAACATTAAGCATACTAAGGGATGTGCTTGAACTAATTGAACAACACCATAATATTAAAATAGACCTCGATAGTCTTCCACTTGATGACCCAAAGACTTTTGAACTGTATCAACGGGGCGAAACCAATGGTACTTTCCAATTTGAGTCACCCGGTATGCAGAAGCATTTAAGGGAACTTAAACCGGACAAATTTGAGGATCTTATTGCAATGAATGCTCTCTACCGCCCCGGACCTATGGAGTTCATACCAAATTTTATTGCTCGTAAGTTTGGACGTGAGAAAGTAACTTATGATACTCCCGAAATGGAAGAGTACCTGAAGGAAACTTACGGAGTTACTGTTTATCAGGAACAGTTAATGCTCTTATCACAGAAACTAGCCGGTTTTTCAAAAGGTGACGCTGATGTTTTAAGGAAGGCCATTAGCAAGAAAAACCAGGATACACTGGCAAAGAATAAAGCAAAGTTTGTTGACGGTTGTGCTAAGAACAATATTGATGTTAAAATAGCTGAAAAAATATGGTCAAATTGGGAATCATTTGCTTCATATGCTTTCAATAAGTCACATTCAACGTGTTATGCTTTTGTAGCTTACCAAACTGCATACCTTAAGGCTCATTATCCTGCTGAATATATGGCTGCAGTTATGACCCATAGTTTAAACGATCAGAAAAAGATTACTTTCTTTATCGATGAAGCGAAGCGAATGGGAATCCCTGTACTTGGACCCGATATTAATGAATCAGGTTACAAGTTTAGTGTTAACAAGAAAAATCAAATTCGATTTGGAATAGGTGGAATAAAAGGAATAGGAGAAAATGCTGTTGCTGCTTTGATTGAAGAGAGAGATAATGGCGGAGCTTATAGAAATATTTTTGACCTCACACGAAGAATAAACTTAAGAACAGTTAATAAAAGAAGTCTTGAAGTTTTGGCTATGGCCGGTGGCTTTGATAGTTTCCCTGATTCTCACAGAGCACAATATTTTTATCAGGAAGTACCAGATGGACCAACTTTTCTTGAAAAAGTAATTCGGAATGCATCTGAATACCAATCACATAAAAGTATAATGCAAGTAAGTTTGTTTGGTGAAGCATCAGTTGAAGAGATGCCTGAAATAAAGTTACCTGAATGTGAGCCCTGGTCAAATAACGAGCAGTTGAAAAAAGAGAAGGAAATTGCAGGATTCTACATTTCAGGCCATCCTTTGGATGATTACGCCCTTGAAATTGAATCATTCTGTAAGAACACGGTAAATGATTTACTGGAAGAAAACAGCAAAGCGAATGCAGGTATACAAATGACGATTGCGGGTATAATAGCAGCCCCCAGGCATTTGATTTCGAAGCAGAATAAAATGTTCGGTATGTTCAGTATTGAAGATATAACAGATTCAGCTCCACTTGCCTTGTTTTCTGAAGATTACCTCCGTTTTAAACATCTATTAGTTGATGGAACTGCAGTGTTGATAAAGGGAAGTTTCCAAAAAAGATATAAAGACGCTGAAAGGTTTGAGTTTAAAATTACTTCTATCATGTTATTGTCAGAAGCACTTGAACGTCTTACACAAAAAATACAGGTTAAAGTTGATGCGTACTTATTAAATGATGAATTGATTGCCAACTTAAAGAAAATAAGAAATAATAATAAAGGTAGTTGTCAACTTAATGTTGAAGTTATTGATGAAGCAGGTAAGGTAACAGTTCGTTTATCATCAAGGGTTACTGTGGCACCTTATTTTGCAGTTGAAGTAAAGAAGAATATCAAGGAGGTTGATGTATTTATCAATTGAAATAAATAACTATCTTTGAGGTCACTTTTTAACTAACAATAAAACAATTAAATATATGGCACTTGAGTTAACTGATTCGAATTTTGAAGAAATCGTACTTAAATCAGAAAAACCTGTACTTGTTGATTTATGGGCAGAATGGTGTGGTCCTTGCCGCATGGTAGGGCCAATTGTTGAAGAATTAGGCCATGAGTATGAGGGTAAAGCAGTTGTTGGAAAACTTGATGTTGATAATAATCCTGGCACAACCGCTAAATATGGAATTCGTAACATCCCAACAATACTTTTCTTTAAGAATGGTGAAATTGTTGATAAGCATGTAGGAGTTTCTCCAAAGTCTACACTTGCAGGAAAACTTGAAAAGATTCTTTAAATTATTATGAAAAAAACAGACCGGGATACAACCTAGCTTGTATCCCGGTTTGTTTTATTATCTTACCTCTAATTACAATATTACCAACTATGCCAGTTGAACAAATAAGATTTGATGAACTTTTGCCACTTGAATTACTTGCACATCAAGTAGTTGAAGGATTTATTACAGGTATGCATAAAAGTCCTTTCCATGGTTTCTCAGTCGAATTTGCCGAACATAGATTGTATAACCAAGGGGAATCAGTAAAACATATAGATTGGAAACTGTTTGGCAGAACCGATAGGATGTATGTTAAGCGATTTGAGGAAGAAACCAACTTAAGATGCCAGATAATTATTGATGGTTCATCATCAATGTATTATCCAGTAGTTGAAAACCCATCATTAGACAAGCTTGATAAGATCAGTTTTTCAGTATATGCTGCAGCAGCAATAATTCAGCTATTGCATAAACAACGTGATGCTGCAGGATTAACAATCTTCACTAATCAGATTAATCTTCATACCGAAGCTCATTCAAATTTAACACATAGAAAATTTCTATATAACCGTTTAAATGATCTAATTGAAAGAGGTATTGACAATAAGGGAAAATCAACCAGAGCAGCGCAGGCATTACATGAAGTAGCTAATAACATCCATAAGCGTTCGTTGGTTGTTATATTCAGTGATATGTTTGATAATGAGTTGGATACTGATTTATTCTCAGCGTTGCAACATTTGAAACATAATAAGCATGAAGTTATTCTATTTCATGTAAATGATAAAAAAGCTGAAATCGATTTCTCATTCGACAATAAACCGTACAAGTTTATTGATCTTGAATCGGGGGAAGAAATTAAAATCAGACCAAATGAGATAAGGGATGAGTATGTTAGTAAAGTAATTGATTACAGATCAGAACTTATTAAAAGATGTGCACAATATCACATTGAATTTGTTGATGCTGATATTAATCTAGGTTTTAAACAAATATTGATGCCATTCTTACTCAAAAGAATGAAGATGTTATAATAATAAATTATGGCAATACATGAAGATTTCCTTAAACGTCTTGAAGAGCAGTTAGGTCAACATGGATCATGGCCACAGGTTTACATGTTTAAATTTATAATACCCGATAACAATAGAAATTATGCCATACTGCGAAGCATATTTGGTGATTTGTCAAAATTCACCACAAGGCATTCGGCCAAGGGTAATTATATTTCGGTAACTGTTAAAGAGATGATGATAAATCCGGCTGAGGTAATTGAGAGATATAAAAAAGCTTCCATAATTGAAGATATAATTGCTTTATAGACTAAGCAGGTTTGTACTGATTAAATTCATTTAGCCCTTGAAAGTAATTTTTCAGGGGCTTTTTGTTTATATTATATTCATAAAACTGCCTGCTCTTTGTGCAACAACTGACTTAAATTAGTATATTTGATGATGATTAATTAGGTGTTACTCTACGGTTACTCTACAGTTACTCTATAGTTAACCTAGAGTTTCTATACCATAAGGGTAGAGTAACTATAGACTATATGTAGGCTATTTGTACACTAACTAATAAGTAAGTACTACTTAAGCATAGCCAATGATTACTGGAAAGGAATGCTGTTGGGAATCTGTTGGTGTCTTTGGATAGTACAAAAAAAAATAGGAGGAAAACTACTGTGTTTTCCTCCTATTTTTTTATGAAATTAAATTCTTGTCAGTAACGACAATTTATTTGGCGAAACTAATTGCTCTGGTCTCTCTAATAACTGTAATTTTTATTTGACCCGGGTAAGTCATTTCATCCTGGATTTTACGTGACAGATCGTAAGAGATTTTATTTGCATCATCATCAGATACTTTATCAGCACCCACAATCACTCTTAATTCACGACCAGCCTGAATAGCGTATGTTTTAACTACTCCGGGGTAGGAGAGGGCAAGTTCTTCGAGGTGATTTAGACGTTGGATATAAGCTTCTACGATTTCACGACGTGCACCCGGACGAGCTCCTGATATTGCATCACACGTTTGAACGATTGGAGCAATAAGGCTCTCCATTTCAATTTCATCGTGATGGGCACCAATTGCATTGCATATATCAGCTGGTTCTTTATATCGTTCAGCAATCTTCATTCCAAGAATTGCATGTGGTAATTCAGGTTCATTATCAGGTACCTTCCCAATGTCGTGTAACAAACCTGCGCGTTTAGCTTTCTTAGGACTCAGTCCAAGTTCTGCAGCCATTGTAGCGCATAAATTGGCAACTTCTTTAGAATGCTGTAACAAATTCTGTCCGTATGAAGAGCGGTATTTCATTTTACCTATCATACGTATTAGTTCGGGATGAAGGCCATGAACGCCAAGATCTATTGTAGTACGTTTACCGGTTTCAATTATCTCTTGTTCAATTTGTTTTCTTACTTTGCCAACAACTTCTTCAATACGAGCCGGATGGATTCTTCCATCAGTTACAAGTTTATGCAATGATAAGCGTGCTATTTCACGACGGACAGGATCAAAGCCTGACAGAATTATTGCTTCAGGAGAGTCGTCAATAATAATTTCAACTCCTGTAAGTGATTCAAGAGTTCGTATATTTCTTCCTTCACGGCCAATAATGCGCCCTTTAATTTCTTCACTTTCAATATTAAAAACAGAAACGCTGTTTTCAATTGCATGTTCAGCAGCAGTGCGCTGAATAGTTTCAATAACAATCTTTTTAGCTTCGGTGTTGGCAGTTAATTTTGCTTCTTCAACAATATCTTTAATATGAACAAGAGCTTCTGACTTTGCTTCTTCTTTAAGCGTGTCAATCATCTGTGCTTTAGCTTCCTGAGGTGACATACCTGAAATGGCTTCAAGCTGTTCAACCTGCTGCTTTATTGCTTTATCAAGATCCTGTTGTTTTTTAGCGATGATTTCAACTTGACCGGTGAGACTATCCTTAATAGTAGTAACTTCTTTTTGTTTGCGTTGCAACTCATCTAATTTCTGATTGATTGAGGCTTCTTTTTGTTTGAGCCTGTTCTCATTTTTCAGTATTTCTTTATTTTTTTCCTGGTAGGTGTTTTCGTAATCAGTTTTCATTTGCAGGAATTTCTCTTTAGCCTGCAGTACTTTATCACGTTTAATCATTTCACCTTTTTCTTCGGCGTCTTTAAGAATATGGTCACTTTTCTTTTCAATACCTTTTCGAAGTAAGGTACTTGTAATCAAAACGCCGATTACAGCTCCTATAAGAACTGCAATGATGCCTATAATAATCTCTGTCCCCATGTTGTTAGTTGGTTAGTTTATGATGTTGAATTATGGAGGAAAGAAGACAAAAAAAACCCGCATTAAACCTGAGTTTTGGTAAACCCCAAAACTGCATAAATGGAGCTGCCAGGGATGTCAAACTTCCAATGCTCCAATATGGAGTCCGGCCGAAACCGGATAAGGCCTGTTTTCCATCCTTAACTGAGCTTTGCCCCAAAGTTGAAAATGTTGAGTTTACAAACTTTGTCGGTTCAATGCGGGATATTTTTATTGCTTTTCAAAGAACTTATGTATCAACTTTTACTGTAAATGTTCTGTCAAAACTTCATCAATCTCTGCTAGTTTAACAAGCATCTCATTGTCGCGGTACTTCAACTGATTTTCAAGTTCTATTGAACTGGCCGAAAATTGTAAAGCAACCATTGCAAGTAAGTCCTGCTTATCTTTAAATTCAAAATAGCTTGCATATTTTTCCATTTGTTCCTCAATAACCTTTGCCGCTTTTCTAAGTCCTTCTTCCTCAGTCCTGTCAACCTTTAGCTTATAGGGCCTGTCGGCAATTACTACAGTTATAGAGAGTTCATCCATTATCCAATTAACAGTTTATTTATTTAAAAGTCGTACACAATTGTCAATTTCCCGCAAAAGCTCATTAATTTTAAGTTTTACTTCTGTCTTGCTTTCCTCTTTATTCAAAGATTTTGCTAATTTTAGTACTTTAATTTTATCGTGTTGCTCATCAATGCTAAGCTCCAGATCCTTAATGTTTTTGTTTAATTCTTCAATTTTATTCGTTAATGATTTATTCTCATTCTCGAGCTTTTCAATCTGCCCGATCAATTTACGTATCTTATAATCAATACCTGCAATTAATGTACTTGCACTTTCCATGAAAACATTAGTTGTGCTGCAAAGATAAGTCAAAGTTTGCAATTTGCCAACCTGCGGATTCTGTGCATTTAATTTATCAAATATAATACTATAACGTCACTCTTACAAGATAATTACCGTTTATTTAAAAATAATGAATCATGACTGAGGACTTCCTACATTATTTATGGCAAAATAATTTGTTTGCCAGGCCTTTATCAACCATTGATGGTGAACAAATTACTGTCATTAATCCCGGTTTTCATAATTTTAATGCCGGTCCTGACTTCTCAAATGCCCGTATCAGGATCGGTGACACTATTTGGGCCGGGAATGTAGAAATACATATTAATTCTTCAGACTGGTTTAAGCATGGCCATCAAAATGATGATGCATATAGCAATATTGCACTTCATGTTGTCTTTAAAAATGATTCTAAAATTCCAATCCCTGGAATTCCTATTTGTGAGTTGAATGATGCTGTTGATTATGAGCTATATAAAGCGTATGAAACGTTCCTGTTAACAGATAAATTTGTCCCTTGTATCCATTTGATTAATAAAATTGAGGAATCGGAACTTACACTGTGGCTTGAAAGAATGTTGATTGAAAAACTGGAACGTAAAGCCGACTTTATACAGGATGCGTTAACTGCTTCAAACAACGATTGGGAAGAAGCACTTTATCATACAATTGCCCGAAGTTTTGGATTTGGAATTAATTCCCTGCCTTTTGAAATGCTGGCCCGATCAATCAAATATAAAACGCTGGCAAGGCATGCAGATAATCTCTTTCAAGTTGAAGCTCTCCTTTTCGGACAAGCTGGAATGCTTACACAAGATTTGACTGACCCTTATGGACAGTCTTTATTTAATGAGTATTCTTTCCTTCGGAAAAAATATCAGCTTGTTCCTATGTCAGCTTCTCTTTGGAAATTCATGCGTTTAAGACCGATAAATTTTCCAAGTATCAGAATTTCACAATTTGCTGCTTTGATTAATAATAATGCAAGCCTCTTTTCAAAGATAATTTCACTGTCATCCATAAAGGACATTATATCAATTTTTTCAGTCAATGCTTCAAATTACTGGGACAATCATTTTATGTTTGACAGAGAATCGCCCGGTAAAGCTAAGAATCTTGGACATACAGCTACTCAATTGATAATAATCAATGCCATTTTACCTTTCATGTTTGTATATGGAAGCTCTACAGGTAATGATAAATTGTGCAGCAAAGTTCTTGGACTTTTTGAACAGATAGCTGGAGAAAAAAATTCCATAATTAACAATTGGGCAATTGCTGGCTTAGATGTTACAACAGCAGCAAGGACACAGGCACTAATTCAGTTAAAGACTTCATACTGTGATAAGAAGAATTGTCTCAAATGCAGA